>JAXHVJ010000003.1:0-86918 GCA_034189235.1 Pseudomonadota bacterium | reverse complement strand
CGGTTCAGCTCCTGCATCAGGAAATCCAGGCGCCGGCCAATCGCGTCATCCCGCTTCAGGGTATCCGAGACCTCGCCGATGTGGGCATCGAGGCGATCCAGCTCTTCGGCCACATCGCTCTTCTGGGCCAGCATCACCATTTCCTGGGCGACCCGATCAGGATCCAGCTCGACACCGGCTTTCTCGAACCGTTCCCGCAAATTGCGCTCCTGGGCCTCAAGCAGTTCCGGCATCCGGGCGCGAACATCCGCCACCAGTTTGCCCATGGTCTCCAGGCGATCCTCGAACAAGGGACGCAGCCGCTCCCCCTCCCGCTCACGAACAGCGACCAGCTCCGCTATGGTATCGGCAAACAGCTCCGCCGCCGCGTCCCTCGCAGCGCTGTAGTCCTGCTCCGGCACCGACAGCACACCGGGCCAGCGGAGAATGTCGAGTGCGCTGATGTGGGCCGGGTTATCCAGCATCCGGTTGATATGGTTGGCGGCGTTGTTCACCGCCTTCGCCATTTCGTCGCTGATCTCGAAGCCTTGGGCCGTGTTCCCGGTGGATTGAAGGCGCATGGAGATATCCACCTTGCCCCGCCTCAAGCCCTTGCGCAACTCCTCACGGAACCGGTTCTCCAACTCCCGGAATGCCTCCGGCAACCGGAACGACGGCTCCAGGTAACGATGGTTCACGGTACGAATCTCACAGGTCAGCGTGCCCCAGTCTCCACGGGCATCCTTCCGGGCAAAGGCGGTCATACTCCGGATCATATCGGCTCCAATCATCATGTTTGGCAGATCACCGGAGTTTAACAGGCTCTTGACAGTTGCGGCGAACCCGACCAACGGGCAGGGACGATCCGCCTGTGTTCTCCGGTGAGCGTGTTATACTCGCTGTCTTTTCATTACCCCTGCCCGGACCCGAGTCCGGACATTCAGATTCAGATACAGGACACACTATGCGACCCAGCGGCAGAACGCCCGAGCAACCCAGAGACGTCCGAATCACCCGGAACTACACCCGCCATGCCGAAGGCTCCGTGCTGGTGGAATTCGGGGACACCAAAGTGATCTGCACCGCCTCCGTCGAAAACAAGGTACCGCCCTTCCTGCGCGGCGAAGGAAAAGGCTGGATCACCGCCGAATATGGCATGCTGCCCCGCTCTACCGGCAGCCGCATGGGCCGGGAAGCCGCCCGCGGCAAACAGGCCGGACGCACCGTCGAAATCCAGCGCCTGATCGGCCGCTCCCTGCGCGCCGCCGTCGACCTCTCCGCCCTGGGCGAACACACCATCACCGTCGACTGCGACGTCATCCAGGCCGACGGCGGCACCCGCACCGCGGCAATCACCGGCGGCTGCGTCGCCCTGGTGGATGCCCTGAACTATCTGGTGGCTGAAAAGCGCGTAAAAACCTCCCCGCTCAAGCAGATGGTGGCGGCACTTTCCGTGGGGGTCTACAAGGGAACACCGGTCGTCGACCTGGACTACCCGGAGGATTCCGAAGCCGAAACCGACATGAACGTCATCATGACCGACAAGGGCGGCTTCATCGAAATCCAGGGAACCGCCGAAGGCGCACCGTTTGAACAATCAGAACTGGACAGCATGCTGATCCTGGCAAAACAGGGCATCGAGCAGTTGTTTGAAATCCAGAAAACAGCTTTGGAAGGCTAATACGGAAGTCTGGGCGCTGGCAGGGATGCCGCTCCCCAGACTGTTGAAGGCCAGGGATGGCCTGAAACAAGCGTACATGGGTGAGGCCGAGCGCTTATGAAGCGCAGCTTCATGCGACAGCCGAACGACTGCAATCTGCGATTGCAGGCTGGACCCCGCAGGGGTGCTTGCAGCGTGTCTGGGGAGCGGCATCCCTGCCAGCGCTTCCCCGAAGTCGAGATAAAGTTTAAAAACCAACCTCGATGTCGTAATCCATGATCACCGGCGCGTGATCCGAGAACCGGGTTGAAGTATCAATCCAGCCATCCCGGACGGTCTTGCGAATCCCCGGCGTCAGCAACTGGTAGTCCACCCGGATACCGGCATTCCGACGAGCGCCCTCCACCTGCTCGGGCCACCAGGTAAACTGATTGCTCTGCTTGTTCACCTCGCGGAAGGCATCAACACAGCCCATCTCATCAAACAGCCGATCCAGCCACGCCCGCTCGTGGGGCAGGAAACCCGAAAAATCGAACTTGTGATAGAGCGGACTGGCATCCGTCACATGGTGGGCCGTTTGCAGGTTGGCACAGAAGATGAACTGGCGACGCTTACGCAAGGTCTTCTGCATGTGCAGACCGAAGGCATCCATGAACTCGTCCTTGTGATCCAGGACGGTCAGATCATCCTCGCCGATCAACTCCTCCTCACGACCGAGCGCACAGGGCGCCAGCACACTGGCCACGGACACCTTGTCGAAATCCGCCTGAATGAACCGGCCTTCCCGGTCCGCCTGCTCGCTGGCAAACCCGTACATGATCGCCTTGGGAAAGTGACGGGTATAGATACCGACACCGCCATGCTCGTTCTTCTCGCCGTCAATGAAGTAGGCTTCGTAGCCCTCGGGAATGAGATTGTAGTCTTCGATCTCATAGGCACGCATACGGTGATCCTGAACGCAAACCACGTCAGCGTCCTGATCGGCCAGCCAGTCAAAAAAACCCTTATCAACAGCCTGGGCGAGACCATTGACGCTGATTGATACTACCCGCATACGTGTTCCCTGATTCGGTTTGTGTGTATGATACCGTTTTTACGCACTAAATAAAGAGCCACCCCCGCCAGAAGCCTTGTCATGCACGACTATCAACGAGATTTCATCGAATTCGCCATCCAGCGGAACGTGTTACGTTTTGGAGAGTTTACACTCAAATCCGGCCGCACCAGCCCGTACTTTTTCAATGCCGGGCTGTTCAACACCGGAAACGACCTGCTGCTGTTAAGCAAATCCTATGCCGCCGCTATCAGCCGCAGCGGGCTGGATTATGACATCATTTTCGGTCCCGCCTATAAGGGCATTCCCTTGGCCACTGTCACCGCCATGGCCCTGGCTACAGAAGGTAACAGCAAACCGTTTGCCTTTAACCGCAAAGAAAAGAAAGATCATGGCGAGGGCGGCAACATCGTCGGCGCACCACTGGAGGGCAAAGTGCTGATCGTGGATGACGTCATCACCGCCGGTACTGCCATCCGTGAATCCATTGACCTTATCCGGGCTGCCGGCGCAGAGCCGGCAGGCGTACTGATCGCCCTCGATCGACAGGAAAAGGGTAACGGCGAACTCTCGGCCATCCAGGAAGTGGAAAAGGAATTCGGTATTCCGGTGGTCAGTATCATTCGCCTCGAACAGGTACTCGACTACCTCAGGGCCAACCCGGAGTTTGCCGGTTACGCGGAAAAGGTAGCCGAATACCGGGATCAATACGGAGTCTGACTGATGGACAATCGTCTGTCTGTGTATTCCTCGGCATTGCTGCTGGTAGCGGCCATGGGCGCCTCACTGCCGGCCGATGCCCAGATGTATCGTTACACCGACGCACAGGGCCAGGTAGTAATCAGTAACACCATTCCCCAGGAAGCCACAAAACGGGGCTACGACATCCTGGGTAGCAACGGCCGGGTGGTCGAAACCGTCCTCCCTGCGCCGACCAAAGAAGAGATTGCGGCCCGTGAGGCCGAGAAAAAACGCCAACAGGAACGGGAACGCCAGCGCGAGCAGGACGAATTGCTCCTCAGGCGTTACAGCCACCCGGATCAGGCGGTTGAAGCCATGCACCGGAAGGTGCGGGAAATGAATGGCCTTATCCAGCTCAAGCGCGGCAACATCCAGGTGATTTCATCCCAGCTCAACAACGAGCAGAGCCGTGCCGCCGACATGGAGCGGGCGGGCCGGGATATTCCGCAGGCAACGCTGGACAAGATCCGGCGGCTCGAGTCCCGGCTCGAGGAAATCGAGCAGGATATCGCCAACCAGCGTGAAGAAATTGTGGAGCTCAAGCAGAGCTACCGGGAGGATATCCGGCGCCTGGAAGTGATTACGGACAAGGAACGAACGCTGCCTCTGGAATTTGCCGACGAGCAATAGGGCAAGCGCCGAGACAGGGGCAGGATAGAAATGGGGTCAGATGAAAGTCTTCATCTGACCACGTCTTCTTCACGTCAATTCAGGTCAAGCAGAGGCCGTGCTCTTCCTGGCAGCTGCGGAGCTGCTGCTCTTGCGGGCAGTAGTCTTGCGAGCGGCCGGCGTCTTCGGTTCAACACTTTTCCCGGCTTCCCGGGCCGCCTCGGACACTCCCTCGGCCGTTTCGGAAACTGTTTCCGCACCTTCAGCCGTTTCCTTCTCCAGCCTGGCCACCAGCTCAGCAGCGAAGTTGCCGAAACGGGAGTTCAGGCTACGCAGCTGCCCGAACAGGCTCTCGCTGTAACCATCGTAGCGCTTACGCAGGTTCTTCACGCTGTACTCGCGAGCTTCGGATTCCAGCTTCTCGGCATACTCGAACGGTTTGGCAGTGATTTTCTTCTGTTGCTCTTCCGCGGCGTTGATGCCCTTCTCGACGATTTCCTGAATCTGTTCCTGGTAAGACTTGAGTTTACCCATGATGGACTCTCCCTGGTTTCGTGAACATTCGTCAGGCCCGCTAACCATTTACATGGCGGGCCTTCTTGCGATCTCACTGACAAGGGTACGGGCAAAAATTAGAATGTTCATACTAAAAACCGGCTACCACCGGAAGAGCACCCAACTCGGTACCAGCAGGTCTGATTCGGTCTCCCGGATCCAGCCACCGCCATCGGCAGGCACCAGGTAATACTCGGGGCCGACCTCAGGAACCACCTTGATTTCCATAAGCTGACCGTTCACCCGGTACTCGTAGAACACCTTGTTCCCACCGGCGCGGATAACAATAGCGGGGCCCTCGTTTTCCGGCTGGTAATCGGTCACCACCACCGGCTCTTTCGGAGTCTCTACCGGAGTCTGGTCCAGCGCCCCCTGTTCCTGGGCCAATGCGGCCAGTGGCAGGCCAAGTAGCAGTATGGCGGGGTAAGCGATTCGCTTCATTTTCGTGATACCCTTTCGTCAATCCAGTTCAGTACAGAGTTGCACAAGCCAACCAACGCTTCAATCAGAATCCGGATCCGTATTTCTATGAATGAAAAAAAGACCCCGCCCGTGGTGCTCGTCGACGGCTCATCCTATCTTTTCCGCGCCTATCACGCACTGCCGCCTCTGACCAATAGCAAGAATCACCCGACCGGGGCCATCAAGGGCGTTATCAGTATGATCCGGCGCCTGGAGCAGGATTTTCCGGGCTCGAAAATGGTGGTGGTCTTTGACGCCAAGGGCAAAACCTTCCGGCACGAGATGTACGAGGAATACAAGGCCAACCGCCCGCCCATGCCGGACGACCTGGCGATGCAGATTGAACCGATCCACAAGATCGTCCGCGCCATGGGTCTGCCCCTGCTGATCGTTCCGGAAGTGGAGGCGGACGATGTCATCGGCACCCTGGCTAACGAAGCCACCAGCAAGGGCATCGACGTGGTAGTCTCCACCGGTGACAAAGACATGGCGCAACTGGTGAGCGACCACGTCACCCTCATCAACACCATGACCGAGACCCGAATGGATCGGGAAGGCGTGGTGGAAAAGTTCGGCGTCACGCCGGAGCAGATCATCGACTACCTTGCCCTGGTGGGCGACAAGGTCGACAACATTCCAGGCGTAAATAAATGCGGCCCGAAGACCGCCGTCAAATGGCTGCAGACCTACAAGAACCTGGACAATCTCATCGAGCATGCGGACGAGATCAAGGGCAGGATCGGCGAGCACCTGCGCGAAGCCATCGACACCCTGCCCCTGAGCCGGGAACTGGCCACCATCCGGACTGATGTCGATCTCGAGTTCGGACTGGAGGATCTCAAGCTGCGGGAACAGGACGACGAACAACTGCTGGATCTGTTCAAGGAATACGAGTTTCGCAGCTGGGTGGACGAGCTGGAAAATAACAACAGCACCGGCACGAATACGGCCAACAACGACTCGCCCGCCCCGAAGGAAAAGCGTTACAGCATCATCACCGGGCAGGCGGAACTGGATGACTGGGTCAAGCGCCTGAAGGCCTCGGACCTGTTCGCCTTTGACACCGAAACCACCAGCCTGCGTTATATGGATGCCGGGATTGTTGGCGTGTCCTTCGCGGTTGCGGCGGGCGAAGCCGCATACGTACCCCTGGCCCACGACTACATGGGGGCACCGGAACAACTGGACCGCGACAAGGTACTCAGGCAGCTCAGGCCACTGCTGGAGGATCCCGGACAGAAAAAAGTTGGCCAGAACCTCAAGTACGACAAGAACGTGCTGGCCAACCATGGCATCGATCTGGAAGGCATCGCCGAGGACACCATGCTGGAGTCCTATGTCTATAACTCGGTGGCCACCCGCCATGACATGGACAGCCTGGCGCGCAAATACCTGGGCGAACAGACCATCACCTACGAATCCATCGCCGGCAAGGGCTCCAGGCAGTTGAGTTTCAACCAGATCGATCTGGAAAAAGCCGGCCCCTATGCCGCCGAGGATGCCGACATCACCCTGCGCCTGCATCAGACCCTGGCCCCCCGACTCAGGGAGACCGGCAAGCTGGATTCCGTCTACCGGGAGATTGACCTGCCGCTGGTGCCGGTATTGTCGCGTATGGAACAATGGGGCACCCTTATCAGCGCCACCGTGCTGAGAAAGCACAGCCAGGAGCTGGCCGAGCGTATGGGCGAGCTGGAAGAGGAAGCTCACAAGGTGGCCGGAGAAAACTTCAACCTGGGGTCCACCAAGCAGCTGCAGGTTATCTTCTATGACAAGCTCGGCTTGCCGGTCATCAAAAAGACACCGAAGGGCGCGCCATCGACCGCCGAGTCGGTGTTGCAGGAGCTGGCCCAAGAGCACGAACTGCCGCGATTGATCCTCGAACACCGGAGCCTGAGCAAGCTCAAGTCCACCTATACCGACACCCTGCCGGAGCTGATCCACCACCGCACCGGACGAGTCCACACCTCCTACCACCAGGCGGTCACCGCCACCGGCCGGCTGTCTTCGTCGGAGCCCAACCTGCAGAACATCCCTATCCGGAGCGAACAGGGCCGGCGCATCCGTCAGGCGTTCATCGCGCCGGAAGGATACAAACTGGTGGCCGCGGACTACTCCCAGATCGAGCTTCGGATCATGGCCCACCTGTCCGGCGACAGGGGCCTGATCAACGCCTTCGAACACGGCGAGGACATCCACAAGGCCACAGCCGCCGAGGTGTTCGGCGTCAGTCTCAAGGAGGTCAGCTCCGATCAGCGCCGCAGCGCCAAGGCCATCAACTTCGGTTTGATCTACGGCATGTCCGCCTTCGGGCTGTCAAGGCAACTGGGCGTGGAACGAAAGCTGGCCCGGGAATACATTGACCGCTATTTCGAGCGTTACCCCGGTGTGCTGAAATACATGGACGACATCCGCAAACAGGCCCACGAGGATGGCTTCGTGGAAACCCTGTTCGGTCGTCGCCTGTACCTGCCCGAAATCAATGCCCGCAACAAACAGATGCAGCAGGCCGCAGAGCGCACAGCGATCAACGCTCCGATGCAGGGAACCGCAGCGGACATCATCAAGCGGGCTATGATCGAAGTCGACACCTGGCTGCGTAACCAGCACGCGGGCGAGGCCCGTATGACCATGCAGGTTCACGACGAACTGATCGTGGAAGTAAAGGAATCCGCCCTGGACAAGGTCCGGGACGGGCTGGTGAAACGGATGTCAGCTGCGGCGGAACTGGCCATTCCCCTGGTAGTGGATGCCGGCGTCGGTGACAACTGGGACGAAGCCCACTGATTCGACTTTGCTGACTGGCCGGCTCGGTCCCTGGCCCGGCCGGCTTCCATACCCCAAAACGGGGCATAGCTCCTTCTTCTTGCACCGTCGAGTGACACGGCAGCCGCTTTGCCATCCGGCCTTGTCCCCATCAGGGACTCCGGAAACCGCCTGGCCGGCGGCCTAAAGGCCATGCCGCGAATAACGGCACAAAATTCGCATCCTGAACATTGTCGGTTGCCGGGTTCGCACCATAACGAACTGCAACCAGGTTGTGACACATATTCCGAGGCCGTAACCATGAACACTCTGGCATCTGAACGAGGCTGGCTCCTGGACCCTCACCTGCTGAAACTGGTGCACCAGTGCCGCCGGCTTATTCATTCCGAGTTCGGCGTCAAACTTCATCTCACCGAACAGCATCTCGAACAGCAACTGGCGGACTATGCGGGGAAAAGCCGCTCCGGCCACCTGATCCGGACATGGGAAACGCTCAAGGCGCAGGTGCCGCAACTGCAACGGGATTCGGAAAACACGGAAGACGGAGAAAATCCAAAGCGGATGTATCGCGGTCAGGCGATTGCCGATGGTCAGCCCGCGAGAGCGGTTGAGGAAGGAGAGCCGAAAGACGGCACGCCACCGAGGAAGAAAAAGGTGATCTACCGCGGCCAGGTGATCGGCTGACGGCTCTGGCCGCCAGCCTCACATTCACACAATTCGCGTCAGTCGTCCTGGATGGACAGCTTGTCCACCGAGCTGGAGAGCTGGTCGGCTCCGGGGGCATCGGCGCCAAGCTTGATCATCAGGCGCAGATCATTCGCCGAATCGGCATGGGCCAGAGCATCCTCGTAGGTAATGGAGCCTTCGGAGTATAACCAGTACAAGGCCTGGTCGAAGGTCTGCATGCCCACCTCACCGGATTTCGCCATCAGTTCCTTGAGCTTGTGAACCTCACCTTTACGGATAATGTCCGATGCCAGCGGGGTATTGATCAGCACTTCAATGACCGCCTTGCGCCCCTTGCCATCCGGTGTTGGTACAAGCTGCTGGGCCACAATCGCCTTGAGGTTCAGGGACAGGTCCATCCAGATCTGGTTGTGCTGTTCGGGTGGGAAGAACTGGATGATACGATCCAGCGCCTGGTTGGCGTTGTTGGCGTGCAGGGTCGCCAGGCACAGGTGGCCGGTCTCGGCAAACTGCACGGAATACTCCATGGTCTGCCGGGTCCGCACCTCACCGATCAGGATAACGTCCGGGGCCTGACGCAGGGTGTTTTTCAGGGCCACCTCGAAGCTCTCGGTATCGATCCCCACCTCGCGCTGGGTCACGATGCACCCCTGGTGCTGGTGCACGAATTCAATCGGATCCTCGATGGAAATGATATGCCCGCGGCTGTTCCGGTTGCGGTGCCCCAGCATGGCGGCCAGGGAGGTGGACTTACCGGTACCGGTAGCACCCACGAAGATGATCAGGCCCCGCCTGGTCATGGCCAGATCCTTGATGATATCCGGCAGGGCCAGGTCTTCAATCTTCGGAATCCTGACCTCGATCCGTCGCAGCACCATGCCGCACAGGTTGCGCTGGAAGAAGGCGCTGGCACGGAATCGGCCGATGCCCCGGGCACTGATTGCAAAGTTGCACTCGTGAGTGGCGTCAAACTCCGCGCGCTGCTTGTCATTCATGGCGCCATAGACCAGCTCACGGGTCTGTTCCGGGGTCAGGGCATTCCTGGTAACCGGGAGGACCTTGCCATTGACCTTCATGCTCGGCGGCACACCTGCAGTAATAAACAGATCCGAACCACCTTTTTCCACCATCAGCCGCAACAGTTTTTCGAATTCCATCTTGTTACCTGTTTACCTCAGAAGTTATCCGGCATCTTCGCCTTGGCGCGCGCCGCCTCGCGGGAAACGAGGCCTTTCTGCAGCAACCGCTCGAGGCACTGGTCCAGGGTCTGCATGCCGAGCGAGCCGCCGGTCTGGATGGCAGAGTACATCTGGGCGATCTTGTCTTCCCGGATCAGGTTCCGGATGGCCGGGGTACCGATCATGATCTCGTGCGCGGCAACCCGTCCGCCGCCCATTTTTTTCATCAGGGTCTGGGAGATAACCGCCTGCAGGGATTCGGAGAGCATGGACCGCACCATGGACTTTTCCTCGGCCGGGAACACGTCCACCACCCGGTCGATGGTCTTGGCTGCCGAGGTGGTGTGCAGGGTGCCGAATACCAGGTGACCGGTTTCCGCGGCGGTCAGGGCCAGGCGGATGGTTTCCAGGTCCCGGAGCTCGCCCACCAGGATGATGTCCGGGTCTTCCCGCAGCGCCGAACGCAGGGCCTCGTTGAAGCCCAGGGTATCCCGGTGCACTTCCCGCTGGTTGACCAGACATTTCCTGGATTCGTGCACGAATTCGATCGGGTCCTCGATGGTGAGGATGTGCTCATAGCGGGTGTCATTGATGTAGTCCATCATGGCCGCCAGCGTGGTGGACTTACCCGAACCCGTAGGCCCGGTCACCAGCACCAGCCCCCGGGGGACGGACGAGACATCCTTGAAAACCTGGCCCATGCCCAGATCTTCCATGGTGAGCACTTTCGAGGGGATGGTCCGGAACACGGCACCGGCGCCGCGATTCTGGTTAAAGGCGTTGACACGGAAACGGGCGACACCGGGAACCTCGAAGGAAAAGTCGGTTTCCAGAAATTCTTCGTAATCCTTGCGCTGCTTGTCGTTCATGATGTCGTAGATCAGGCCGTGCACCTCTTTGTGCTCCATCGGCGGCAGGTTGATCCGGCGCACATCGCCGTCGACACGAATCATCGGGGGCAAACCAGAGGAAAGGTGCAAATCGGACGCACCCTGTTTGGCCGAAAAGGCAAGCAGCTCAGTAATATCCATAGGGTTCCTCGGAGGGCTTTTTCTTTTAGTCCAGAAGCGGCAAACTCACAGTATGAGCAGCATAGCAGACAACATCGGGAGCGTAACCCGACGCATACAAAAAGCAACATTGCAGGCGGGGCGGGACCCCGGCAGTGTGCGTCTGTTGGCAGTCAGCAAGACCCGACCACCGGAAGACCTGCGTGAAGCCTTCGCTGCGGGGCAGACCGCGTTTGGCGAAAGTTACCTGCAGGAGGCCCTCGGGAAGATCGAGGCCCTGGACGACCTGGACGGCATCGAATGGCATTTTATCGGGCCGATCCAGTCCAACAAGACCCGCCAGATCGCCGCATCGTTTGACTGGGTGCACAGTGTCGACCGTCTGAAGATCGCCCGCCGACTCAGCGAGCAGCGTGCACCGTCGCGGCCGCCTCTCAACATCTGCCTGCAGGTCAATATTGATAAGGAGGACACCAAGTCCGGCTGTACCCTTGAGGAACTGCCCGAGCTGGTTTCGGCAATCGGCGAACTTCCCGGCCTCAGCCTGCGGGGCCTGATGGCCATTCCGGATCCCGATCAGACGGAATCAGAGCTCCGGTCCGGTTTCCGCAAACTGGCCAATGCCCTCAGATCCCTGAACCAGGAATTCCCGGGTGCCGGCCCGCTGGATACCCTGTCCATGGGCATGTCCGATGATCTGGAAATGGCCATAGCCGAGGGCGCAACCTGGGTGCGGGTGGGCGCTGCGGTGTTCGGAGCCCGTCCACCGAAGGAACCCCGGAGCTGAATCTTTCAGATCCTGCTATCATCCGGTTCAAACAGTTAACCGTTCAACCGTTGGAGTGAACCTTGAGCACATCGCCCACTATCTCATTTATCGGGGCCGGCAATATGGCCGGCGCCCTCATTGGCGGCATGCTGGACAACGGCTACAAGGCCGGTGATATCTGGGTCAGCGCCCCGGATGACGCTCATCTTCAGGCCATCCGCAAGCGTTTCGGCGTCAGCATCACCACCGACAACCGCTACTGCGCCCGGCAGGCCGACCTGGTCATCCTGGCGGTCAAGCCCCAGGTCATGGCCGATGTCTGTCGTGACATCGCCCCGGTGGTGCAGAATACCCGCCCCCTGATGGTCTCCATCGCCGCAGGCCTGACCGCCGACACCCTCGACCAATGGCTCGGCGGCGGGCTACCGATGGTGCGGGTCATGCCCAACACACCGTCGCTGGTGGGCAAAGGGGCTGCCGGCCTGTTCGCCAATAGCCATGTGAAAGACGACCAGAAAAAGATGGTCCAGGCTGTGTTCGAAAGCATCGGCTCCGCGCTGTGGGTGGAGGATGAAAACCTGCTGCACGGGGTTACCGCTCTGTCGGGCAGTGGCCCGGCGTACTTCTTCCTGATGCTGGAAGCGCTGGAGGCGGCCGCCACGGAAGCCGGCATTGAACCGGCCACTGCCCGGGAACTGGCGATCCAGACCATGGCCGGGGCCGCAGAAATGGCCGCCCGAAGCGAACATGACCCCGCCCGGCTCAAACGCAATGTCATGTCCCCCGGCGGCACCACCGAACAGGCGATCAAGACCTTCGAGGACGGCGGACTGCGAGAACTGGTCAAGAAAGCCTACGGCGCAGCATTCAGGCGTTCGGAAGAAATGGCCGAAGAGCTGGCCGGCAAACAGTAACCGATAACGGAGACACAGCCACATGCTGGCAGACATCCTGATCACCATCCTGCTGATCGCATCCACCTTTTATCTGACAATTGTGCTGCTGCGCTTCCTGCTGCAACTGGCCCGGGCCGATTTCTACAACCCGATTTCCCAGTTTGTGGTCAAGGCGACCAACCCGCTGCTGCGCCCCCTTCGCCGCTTTATTCCGGGCTGGGGAGGCATCGATGGCGCCTCCCTCGTCCTGGCGGTCATCATCCAGGCGATCACATTCTTCTTCATCCTGATTGCACTCAACGGTGGCATTCCGGCGATCAACCCCATCACCCTGGTGGTCTGGGCAGTGTTGAACGTGCTCAGCCTGATTGTGAAAATCTACTTCTGGTCGGTCATCGCGGTGGTGGTGGTGAGCTGGATTGCTCCCCACAGTGGCCACCCGGCCATTCAGCTGGTTGCCCAGATCACCGAGCCGGTCATGCGTCCGGTGCGCAACATCATGCCACCCATGGGCGGACTGGACCTGTCCCCGATCATCGTGTTCCTGATCCTGAACGTGATTTCAGTTGTGATCGATCACATGAAACTGGCTGCCGGTCTCGGATCCATCGGCCTCGGCATGTAAACCCGTCTTCCGGATATACATTCGGTAACACCCGGAAACGAAAATCAATAAATCCAGGCCGCAAAATCATCTTGTTGATTTTGCGGCTTTTTATTCGGATAAACTGTGACCTGTTCCCCGGAATGAACAGGGAAGGTACACATGGATCCGGAAGACGGGATAGTATTACTACTTATTCATGAATTGCTGTAGTCCGCGCGCCTGGCAGGCAGCGGGCGCCGGTATACCGGGAAGTCGCGCAGAAGGAAACTCCAATGAACCCGCAGGGAACTCTGTCGCAGCAGGTAGAGGCTTACCATAACTGGAAAAGGGAACTGATTCGGCAGATCGGGCGCTACCGCCTCTGGCTGCAGGATAATGACCTGTTTTCTGACGACGTCAGCACCCGCATTCGAAACGGGCTCGAACTGCTCATCGAGGATGAGCTGACCATTGCTTTTGTCGGCGAATACTCCCGGGGCAAGACCGAGCTCATCAATGCCCTGTTCTTCTCGGAGTATGGGCAGCGCATGCTGCCGTCCCAGGCCGGGCGAACCACCATGTGCCCGACCGAGCTGTTCTTTGACCGCACGGCCAACCAGAATTACCTGCTACTGCTGCCGATCGGGACCCGCACTGGCGAGTTATCCCTGCAGCAACTGCGTAAACAGCCGGAACGCTGGGTCAGACACGAACTCGATGACCGCGACCCGGAAGTCATGCGAGAGGTCCTGGCCGAAGTTGCCAGGGTCAGGAGTGTGCCGCCGCAAGAGGCACGGAGCCTTGGGTTTGACGAGGTCATGCTCGAGCATGATCGCAACAATCCCGGTAACGTTCTGGTGCCGGCCTGGCGGAATGCCCGGATCAGCATCCGCCACCCGCTGTTCGAGCGCGGCCTTCGCATCCTCGACACCCCCGGCCTGAATGCACTCGGCTCCGAGCCCGAACTCACCATCAGCATGCTGCCCCGGGCCCATGCAGTGATTTTCGTGCTCAGCGCCGACACTGGCGTCACCGCCAGTGACATGGCCATCTGGAAGGAACACATCGACACCGAACACGCTGATCACCGGGCCGGCCGGTTTGCGGCCCTGAACAAGATCGACGTACTCTGGGACGATCTGCAGGGTGAAAAGCATACCCGGGAAGCCATCGAGCGGGTGCGGAGCTACACCGCCAGCCATCTGGGCATCCGTCAGCACGATGTCATCCCGCTGTCGGCCAAGCAGGGGCTGCTGGCCCGTGTCCGCCGGGATGCCGGATTGTTCGAGCGCTCCAACATCGGCCAGCTGGAACAGCTGATCATCAAACGCATCCTGATGCATAAGGAGCAGCTGATTACCCAGAGCCTGATCAACGATCTGCTGGGTATGCTCCAGAACAGCCAGGCCGCCATGCAGACCCGGCTGGAAGCACTGGAAGAGGAACTCCGGGCCTGCTCCGGCGCCACTATGGACAAAGCGGCCCTGAGCCGGCTCGCGGAGCGGGCTCAGAAAGATTATGACTTCTACTACAGGAAGCTCATCTCCCTGCGCTCCAGTCGCCGGTTGGTGGATTCCCAGGGCAAGACCCTCAAGAGCCTGGTCAGCGAGCGACGCTTCGAGAAGCATGCCGAAACGATCCGGGTGTCCATGTCGAAGAGCTGGACCACCGCCGGCATGAATCGGGCGATGGATCACTTCTTCGAACTGCTGGAAGCTGACCTCACCAACCTTATGAGCGAAGGCCACCTGGCGGAGAAGATGGTGGGCGCCATCTACCGGCGCTATAACGAAGATAGCCGGGCACGGCATCTGGAACCCATCCCGCTACGTGCCGGGCGACATGTCATCGCCATCCGTGAACTGCGCAAGAAAGCCCGGCGCTTCCGGATCAGCCCGAAAAACCTGCTGACCGAACAGTCCCTGTTGGTGCGTCGCTTTTTCAATGTCATGGTCGGAGAGGCCCGCACTCTGCATAACCGGGTACGCAAAGACGTTGAACGCTGGCCCCACGAGGCCCTGCTCCCCATCATGCAGTATTCCATGGAACAGAAGCAGCTGCTGGAACACCAGATCCGGCGCCTGCGTGACATGGTCAGAAGCGACCGCGATGGTCGCGCCGAGCGGGAGAAGCTCGAAACCACCATTGCCGATCTGCGTCGCCAGCTAGAACTGGCCGACGGCATGCAGCGGCAGATCCGCAAGCCGGCTCCGACCCTGATCCAGCAGAAGGTGGTCAACATTTCCGGGGTCGTTTAAGCCCTGCCTGCTGACACCCTCTCCCGGTTGCAGCCATCCCCACCCGGCTATAAACTGCTGGGCTGGCGATGGCGTTGCTGTCGCTGTTCCAGTTACTTACGGATCGAACCAGGAACCTGTCGCGCCGATGCCCGATTCCCTGCCCACGGATTCTGTCGGGATAGTTACCCCACAGTCTTACCACTTTGACGCTCCCATCGAGCTGGCCTGTGGCCAGGAGCTGGGAAACTACGATCTGGTGGTGGAAACCTATGGCGAACTGAACGCCGACGCCAGCAATGCCGTGCTGATCTGCCACGCCCTCAGCGGCCATCACCATGCCGCCGGCTACCACAGCATGGACGATCGCAAACCCGGCTGGTGGGACAGCTGCATCGGCCCGGGCAAGCCCATCGATACCAACCGTTTCTTCGTGGTTTCCCTGAACAACCTGGGCGGCTGCCACGGCAGCACCGGCCCGAATTCGCAGAACCCGGCCACCGGCAAGCCCTATGGCCCGGAGTTCCCCGTGATTACCGTCAGTGACTGGGTGAAAAGCCAGGCCCTGCTCGCCGACCGACTGGGCATCCAGTGCTGGGCGGCGGTGGTTGGTGGCTCCCTGGGCGGCATGCAGGCGCTGCAGTGGAGCCTCGATTACCCTGGCCGGCTCAGACACGCCGTGGTGATTGCCTCCACACCGAGGCTGACCGCCCAGAATATCGCGTTTAACGAAGTGGCGCGCCAGGCCATTACCTCCGACCGGGAATTCCATGGCGGCCGCTACTACGACTTTGACACCCTGCCCCGCCGCGGCCTGATGCTGGCCCGGATGATCGGCCACATCACCTACCTGTCCGATGCCTCCATGGGGGAGAAGTTTGGCCGGGAGCTGCGGGAAGAAGCCTACAAGTTCGGCTACGACGCCGAATTCCAGGTGGAGAGCTACCTGCGCTACCAGGGTGAGCGTTTTTCCGAAACCTTCGACGCCAACACCTACCTGCTCATGACCCGGGCACTGGATTATTTCGATCCGGCGTACGATCATGGCGGCGACCTGTCCAGGGCGATTGCCGCGGCCCGCTGCGAGTTCCTGGTCCTGTCCTTCAGCACAGACTGGCGGTTTACGCCCCAGCGCTCGGAAGAAATGGTAAACGCCATGATCTCCGCCCGGAAGAAGGTCAGCTATGCCGAGATCGATGCGCCCTGGGGGCACGATGCCTTCCTGATCCCTACCCCCAGGTATACTGATGTCTTTACTGCCTATATGGATCGGGTGGCCAGGGAGGTGGGCGCATGAGACCTGACCTCGAAATCATCCAGCAATGGATCAAACCCGGTCATCACGTTCTGGACCTGGGGTGTGGTGACGGCACCCTGCTCGACTTCCTGCAGCGGGAACGACAGGCCACCGGCTTCGGTCTGGAAATCAACCCGGACCACATCACCACCTGCATGAGCAGGGGGGTCGCAGTAATCGAACAGAACCTGGACACCCAGGGCCTGGACAACTTCGATGACGGCATGTTCGATATCGTGCTGATGACCCAGGCCCTGCAGGCCGTGCGCCGGCCCGACAAGGTGCTGGACGAAATGCTGCGACTGGGCCGGGAAGGCATTGTCACCTTCCCCAACTTCGCCCACTGGCGGCTGCGCTGGGGCCTGACCCTGAGCGGCCGTATGCCCGAATCCGAGGCACTGCCGTATAAATGGTACAACACCCCCAACATTCGTCTGTGTACCTTCAAGGATTTCGAGGCCCTGTGCCGTCAAAAAGGCATCAGGATCAAGAGTCGACGGGTGGTGGATGGCCAGCACCAGAGCAGCTGGTCTGCCCGATTATGGCCTAACCTGTTGGGAGAGATTGCCATTTACCGCATTACACGGGAGAACGAGTAATGATCAAACAACTCCGGATGTTCACAACCTTTCTGACGGCCGCCCTTCTGACCCTGGCTGCCTTGCAGGCCCAGGCTGCCGGCTTTAGGGACTTCGGCGACTATCAGCTGCACTGGAGCGTGCTGCCGAGCACCTTCCTGCCACCCGAGGTCGCCAGGGCCAACGACCTGCAACGGAGCAAGGGTATCGGCATCGTCAATATCTCCATCATGCAGGAGCAGGACAACGGCACCCTCAAGCCCGTCAGCGGCCAGGTGGAAGGCACGGTCACTAACGACATCCGGCAGGTCAATTTCCTGGCGTTCCGTCGCATCCAGGAAGGCGATGCGGTCTACTTCATCGCCGAGTACCAGTACCCGGCAGGCGAGTTGATGACCTTCAACATCACCGCCCGACCGACCGGTCACCAGCAGGACCTGTCGGTCCGGTTTACCCACACTCTGTTCAGCGACTGAACCATGCCACAGCAACTCGTCATCGCCAGCAACAACAAGGGCAAGATTGCCGAACTGACCGAACTGCTCGCGCCCCTGGGCCTGACGCCAGTCGCCCAGGGCGAGCTGGGTGTGGGTGAGGCCGGGGAACCGGCGGTGACCTTTGTGGAAAATGCCATCCTCAAAGCCCGGCACGCAGCCCGGGAAACCGGCCTGCCGGCGCTTGCCGACGACAGCGGCATTGCCGTGGACGCCCTGGGCGGCCTGCCCGGTGTCCGCTCCGCCCGGTTCGCCGGCGAGGATGCCACCGACGCCGACAACATCGACGCCCTCCTTGACGCCCTGAAAGACGTCCCCGATGAGGATCGCGGGGCCCAGTTCCATTGCGTGCTCGTCTATCTGCGCCACGCCGATGATCCGACCCCCATCATCTGCCATGGCCGCTGGCCGGGCCGGATTCTGCGCGAGCCCCGGGGCAACGGCGGCTTCGGCTATGACCCGATCTTTCTGGCGCCGGAACACAATTGCAGCGCAGCTGAACTCAGCCGGCCCGAAAAGGGCCGCATCGGCCACCGGGGCCGCGCCCTCGCGCAGCTGCGGGAACACCTGAAGGCGGAACTCTGAAGCCATGTCCGCCACTACCCCGGTGGCGGTGAACCCGCCCCTGAGTCTCTACATCCACATGCCCTGGTGCGTGCGCAAGTGCCCCTACTGCGACTTCAACTCCCATGCGATCCGGGGCGACATCCCGGAGCAGGCGTACCTGGCAGCATTGCTCGAGGATCTGGAGCAGGATCTGGCGCTGGTTCGGAACCGGGAGATCCGGACCGTCTTCATCGGCGGCGGCACCCCCTCCCTGATGACAGGCGATTTCTATTTCCGGCTGTTCGAAGCCCTTCGGGAGAGGCTTGCTTTTGCTACGGATACGGAGATCACCCTGGAAGCCAACCCCGGCACACTGGAACAGGGCCGCTTCGAGGCGTTCCGGCAGACCGGCATCAACAGGCTCTCCATCGGCATCCAGAGTTTCAACCCTGAACACCTGCGAGTGCTTGGCCGCATCCACGATCGCGACTCGGCCCATCGCGCCGTGGAAGCGGCCCGAACTGCCGGCTTCGACAACTTCAACCTGGACCTGATGCATGGCCTGCCTGGACAGACACCGGATCAGGCCCTCTCGGACCTGCGCGAAGCCCTGTCCCATGAGCCGCCTCACCTTTCCTGGTACCAGCTGACCCTGGAACCGAACACGGAATTCTACAGTCGCCCGCCCGATCTGCCCGATGATGACCGGCTCTGGGACATCTGCCGGACCGGCGCTGACCTGCTGCGGACGAACGGTTTCGAGGACTACGAAGTATCGGCCTGGTGCCAGCCCGGACGAGCCTCCCGGCACAACCTGAATTACTGGACTTTCGGCGATTACCTGGCGCTGGGTGCCGGCGCACACGGAAAGATCAGCCTGGCAGATGGCAGCATCCGGCGCTACTGGAAAACCCGCCAGCCCGAGGCCTACCTCAATCGTATTGGCAGTCGCACCGCCGGGGCCGAAGCCATTGAACCGGACGAGCGGACGCTGGAATTCCTGATGAACGCATTGCGGCTGAAGGCCGGTGTGGCAGAATCGCTGTTTGCGGAACGAACGGGTTTACCCCTGGAGTCAGTTAGGGTACAACTTGGTAAATTACGTAAGGAAGGATTGCTGGAGAGCCACCGGTTGCAGGCAACGGAGCTTGGTCAGCGATATCTCAACAGCCTGCTGGAGCGTTTTCTCTGATGGACCCGGCACATGGATGGGCAGCCTTGCCAAAACCGCTGAAGACCAGTCTGATCACCACCGTAATCCTGCTGGGCGGCCTGATACTGGCCAATCAGCCACTTCAGACCGGCTCTGCGCCTCAGGGCATTGTCAGTTTCCAGTTCGCTGCCACCGCTGACCAGGCTCACGCCATCCTTCGCAGCTGGCGCTCCGAAGGCCTGCTCTGGGCCCGGGCTTCCCTGTGGCTCGATTTCTTCTTTATCGCGGCTTACCTCCTGGCCCTGCTGCATCTCACCCGCCACCTGATGCGGGACCGGCCCGGCGTCCGCGAGCGGGTCGTCGGGCGCTGGGTACGGACCCTGTTTGTGGCAGCTGGCACGGCGGATGTCGCCGAGAACATCCTGCTGTTGAATAACTTCAACCCGCCCACCGATGTGGTCAGCCTTTCCGCCACGCTCTGTGCACTGATCAAGTTTACCGGCCTGACCCTCGGCGTGGCCGGCCTGGTGATTATCCGGGCCGCCCGGCGACACCCTCTCGCCCACGGCTGACCCGGATCAGTTGGTGCGATAGAACAGCAGGTCCCAGACACCATGCCCGAGCCGCTCGCCGCGCTTCTCGAACTTGGTAACCGGCCGGTCATCGGGACGCGGTGAAAACTCCCCCGGTTCCCTGGCATTGGCAAAGCCTTCCGATTCGCTCATCACTTTCATCATGTGTTCGGCGTAGTTCTCCCAGTCGGTCGCCAGGTGCAATACACCGCCAACCCGGAGCTTGTGCCGGAGACGCTGGACAAACTCCGGCTGAATCAAGCGACGCTTGTGATGCTTCTTTTTCGGCCAGGGATCCGGGAAAAACACCATGACCCGGTCAAGGCAGGCATCCGGCAGGCACAGGTCGATGACATCATTGGCGTCGATGTTGTAGATACGGACATTTTCCAGCCCCCGGTCCTCGATTTCCTTGAGCAGGGCACCAACGCCCGGCAGGTGGACTTCCACTCCGATAAAATCCTGTTCCGGGGCGGCCTCGGCCATCTCGGCCAGGGACTTGCCCATCCCGAACCCGATTTCCAGGTTGAGCATGGCGTCACGGCCGAACACCTCGCGCGGATCGATCATGCCGTCCTCCCGGCTCAGACCATACCTGGCCCAGCCCCGGTCAAAGGCCTTCTTCTGGCCCTCGGTCATACGCCCCTGACGGAGAATGAAACTGCGAACACCACGGCGGGTGGTTACCGGCGAATCCGCGGTATCCTTCTGGTCTTGCGGTTCTTTCTGGTCAGTCATCTGGAATCCTTAACCGCAGGCTGCGGGTTCTGCTTAACAATCCGGGCCACAGTTTACCAGAGTCCGTCGGCTCAGGCGGATACCACCGAGTGCCGGCCCTGCTGCCGGTCAAGCTGGCGGTAACCGAGCGCTTCCACAAGGTGGGCGTAGGACACCGTCTCCGCCTCCTCCAGATCCGCCAGTGTGCGTGCCAGCCTCAGGATACGGTGCAGCGCCCGGGCGGACAGCCCCAGCCGCTCCATGGCGCTGGCCAGCATTCGCTCGCTGTCGGCATCGAGGCGGCAGGCGTCCTGCAGGGCGCGACCGGATAACAGGGCGTTGAGCGGCCCCCGTTCCAGCTGGCGTGCCCGGGCGCTTTCCACCCGGGCACGCACTGAAGCACTGGTTTCCTCTTCCGCACCCGACTGCATCAGCACCTCGCCGCTTTGCACCGGCACCTCCACGTGCAGGTCGAAACGGTCCAGCAAAGGCCCCGAAATCTTCGAACGGTATCGCATCACCTGGGAAGGCGTGCACTGGCAGTCGATGGAGGGATGACCACTGTAACCACAGGGACAGGGGTTCATCGCCCCCACCACCTGGAAACGGGCCGGGAAACGCACCTGCCGGGCGGCCCGGCTGATGGCGATTTCGCCGGTCTCCATCGGCTCCCTCAGTACCTCCAGTACCCGGCGCCCGAACTCCGGCAACTCATCAAGGAAAAGTACGCCCCGGTGCGCCAGGGAGATCTCACCCGGGCGGGGACTGCTGCCACCACCCACCAGGGCCACGGCCGAGGCGGTATGATGAGGTGCGCGGAACGGAGGTTCCCGCCAGCGCCCCTCCCGAACCGGCAGTCCTGCCACCGAATGTACGCTCGCCACCTCCATGGCAGCGTCGTCAGTAAGCAATGGCAGGATGCCGGGCAAACGGCTCGCCAGCATACTCTTGCCGGTTCCCGGCGGGCCGAACAGCAACAGGTTATGGCCACCCGCTGCGGCCACTTCCAGCGCCCGGCGGGGAACCCGCTGACCCCGGACCTCGGAAAGATCGGCCACCGGCTGACGGTCGCCCGAGGCCTGCTCCCGGGTCGCGCCGGGGACGGGAACCAGCCGGGCGCGGCCGGACAAATGCTCGCTCACCGCCAGGATGTGGGCAGCCGCCAGCACATCATCCCGGCTCGCCAGCGCGGCTTCTTCGGCGTTGGCCTGGGGTACCAGCAGCTTGCGCCCCTCACTCCGGGCCGCCAGCACGGCCGGGAGAATACCCTTGAGAGGCCGGAGAGCGCCATCCAGGGACAGCTCGCCGACAAACTCGCAGCCTTCCAGACTCTGCGCCGGAATCTGCCCGGAGGCCGCCAGGATGCCCAGGGCTATCGGCAGGTCAAAGCGCCCACCCTCCTTGGGAAGATCGGCAGGGGCGAGGTTGATGGTGATACGTTTGGCGGGGAATTCGAAGCCGGCATTCATCAGCGCACTGCGCACCCGCTCCTTGCTTTCACGGACACCGGTTTCCGGCAATCCGACGATGGACAGGGCGGGCAGACCGCCCGAGAGATGGACCTCCACGGTAACCGCCGGGGCCGACACGCCAATGCTGGCGCGGGAGTGGACAATGGCAAGCATAATCACCTTCCATGGTTCGTTCCGGCGGGAATCCTGCCCACCAACGGGGCATTACCTGCCCTGGAGTTTCTGTTCCAGCCCGGCGACGCGGGATTCCAGTGCTTCCACCTTTTCCCGGGTCTTCATCAGGACCGCCTGCTGGGCATCGAATTCTTCGCGGGTCACCAGTTCCAGGCGCGACAGAACCGACATGACCGTGGCACGGGCCTGGGTTTCAAAGTCTTCCCGGGCGGCACGGGCCATATCGGGGACGAACTGACCGAACTGGCCCTGTAGCTGAGCGAGTATATCCTGCGGACGTTTCACGTTTTACCTCACTGGTTCCCAAACCTGCGGATTCCGGCCCGGGCCGGACACCAAAAAGCTGTTCCGGGAGTGTATCACACACGCGGGCCTGCCATACTGTTGGCTGTCAGCTATATAATGGCTGCGATCGCTGTGCGGCGAATGGCTCCAGAATGGACCACCGGGCAGCGAGCCGCCCTGTGTTGGTGCACGCTTTTGCGCCAATCTGGGACAAGAAATAGATATCTTGTTGTTTTACCATATCTTTTTTGCGTTGGCATACCCGATGCTAGAACACTCGTACGCAATCCGCACAATTGGTGTGCGAGGTGGCAGCATCCCGAACTCAACAATCGGCCGACGGGCCCTCACTGTTGGGACGGCCTTACCAAGGAGAAAGCAATGAAACTTGTGACAGCGATCATCAAGCCTTTCAAATTGGATGATGTCCGTGAGGCACTATCCGAGATTGGCGTTCAAGGCGTAACCGTCACTGAAGTCAAAGGCTTCGGTCGGCAAAAAGGCCACACCGAGCTCTACCGTGGCGCTGAATATGTGGTGGATTTCCTGCCCAAGGTCAAGGTCGAGATCGCCATCGGCGACAACCTGCTGGATCAGGTTATCGAGTCGATCACCAAGGCAGCCAATACCGGCAAGATCGGTGACGGCAAGATCTTCGTGACCGAACTGCAACAGGCGGTCCGTATCCGGACCGGTGAAACCGGCGAAGAAGCGGTCTGAGCCTGACCTGACAACTCAGTCAGCCAACGCAAAAAACCTATAACCTGAACAGAGCCTTGTGCGGAGGGCTTCAAATGGAAAGCAATCTTTTTCACCTGCAATACGCTATAGATACGTTTTATTTCCTGGTGTGCGGCGCATTAGTCATGTGGATGGCCGCCGGCTTTGCCATGCTGGAATCCGGCCTGGTGCGAGCCAAGAACACCACTGAAATCCTGACCAAGAACGTCGCGCTGTTCGCGATTGCCTGCATCATGTACCTGGTCTGCGGTTACGCCATCATGTACGGCGGCAGCATCTTCCTGTCCGGTATTGCCGACGTGGACGTTACCGGTGTGCTGGGCGATTTCGCCGGCCGTGAGGACGGCTTCGAGGGTGGTTCCATCTACTCCGGCGCCTCGGACTTCTTCTTCCAGGTGGTATTCGTCGCCACGGCCATGTCCATCGTTTCCGGTGCGGTGGCGGAGCGCATGAAGCTCTGGGCCTTCCTGGTCTTTGCAGTATTCATGACCGGCTTCATCTATCCGATGGAAGGTGCCTGGACCTGGGGCGGCGCCTCTGTGTTCGGCATATACAACCTGGGCGACCTCGGCTTCAGTGACTTTGCCGGCTCCGGTATCGTGCACATGGCCGGTGCCGCTGCGGCCCTGGCTGGCGTCCTCCTGATGGGTGCCCGTAAAGGCAAGTACGGCCCGAACGGCGAAATCCACGCCTTCCCGGGTGCCAACCTGCCGCTGGCTACCCTCGGCACCTTCATTCTGTGGATGGGCTGGTTCGGCTTCAACGGTGGCTCGGTGCTGAAACTGGGCGACATCGCCAGCGCCAACTCCGTGGCCATGGTGTTCCTGAACACCAACACCGCGGCTGCCGGTGGCGCGGTTGCGGCGCTGATCACTGCTCGCCTGATGTTCGGCAAGGCCGACCTGACCATGCTGCTCAACGGTGCCCTGGCCGGACTGGTGGTGATCACTGCCGAGCCGTCTACTCCGGGCGCCCTGACGGCCACCGTCTTCGGTGCCATCGGCGGTGTCCTGGTAGTGCTCAGCATCGTGACCATGGACAAGCTGCGCATCGACGATCCGGTGGGCGCCATCTCCGTGCACGGCGTGTGCGGTCTGCTCGGTCTGCTGCTGGTGCCGGTTACCAACGGTGACGCCAGCTTCAGCGGCCAGATCATCGGTGCCATCACCATCTTCGTCTGGGTCTTCGTGGCCAGCCTGGTTGTCTGGGGCATCCTGAAAGCCGTCGTCGGCCTGCGGGTCAGCGAGGAAGACGAGTACGAAGGTGTGGACCTGTCCGAGTGTGGTATGGAGGCCTATCCGGAGTTTGTCAGCGGCAAGCCGTGAGGCCGCTGTGACACAGGGGTCAGATGAAAGCGCTCATCTGACCCCTGCTTCTCCACACCTTCCTTTGGCCAGAACCAATGCGAATGATCGAAAGGCGATCACTGCCTGAAGTCTATATCAGACTCGGGAAGTGGTCTGATTTTGCGTCACGCTTCCCCCGGAATAACCGGATCCCCCAAAGCCTCCAGCATGAACTGGGGCATGGCCAGGGCACCGTGATGCACGCCCGGGTTGTAATAGCGGGTGACAAACGGGCGGTTCGCTGCATCTTCCTCCCGGAAATAACGCAAGGGGTTGTGCTTGCTGGCCATGGTGCAGCTCCACCAGCCCGTCGGATAGACCGGCTGAGGGAACGGCAGGGTCTGTACATGCCCGAAACCGGCCTTGCGCATGTCCTCATGAATGGACTTGATGATGGTGCCGGTGTGCAGCAGCGGTGATTCGCTCTGCTGGACAATGATGCCGCCTTCCCGGAGCGCCAGCATGGCATCCCGGTAGAAATCCAGGGCGAACAGGCCTTCGGCGGGGCCGACCGGATCGGTGCTGTCGATGATGATCAGGTCAACGCTGTCGGGCTCGATATCACGCATCCACTGGATACCGTCACCGAAAAAGAAGTTGGCCCGGGGGTCGTCATTGGCCTCGCAAAGTTCCGGGAAATACTTCTCGGACATGCGGGTCACCCGCTCGTCAATTTCCACCTGCCAGGCTTCTTCCACCCCCGGATGCTTCAGCACTTCCTTGAGGGTGCCACAGTCACCGCCGCCGACAATGACCACTTTTTCCGGATCCTTGTGGGTGAACAGGGCCGGATGGGTCATCATTTCGTGGTACAGGAAGTTGTCACGGGTGGTCAGCATCACGCAGCCGTCCAGCACCATCAGGTTGCCGAAGGTTTCGGTCTCGTAGATTTCGAGTTTCTGGAATGGTGTCTGTTCCTCATGCAGTTTCTTCTTCACCTGCAGGGAAAAAGCCGTACCCTGATCCTGAAAGACCTCGGTAAACCATCCCTCGTTCAATGCTGTCATGTGTTGCCTCCCGCTGCGCACCATGGGCTATGTTGAAAGGGGCGTATTGTAGGGCCGGGATCCCGGCAGCCAAAGCATTTATGCCGTCCCGGAAGCAGGTATTTTCCACATCCGGTTCTTTCAGCCAACGGATGTTGGCCCTACAATGGCGCCCATATTCCCGGCACCCGTCCGGCCCGGTTTCCTGACAGGATAGCAAGCATGAGCGAAGCCAGCGGCACCCCTGCCCACAAGGTCTACAACATCGCCCACTGGAGCGACGGCTACATTGGCGTCAACCCGCAGGGTGAGGTCCTGATAAGGCCGGACCGGGGCCGCACCCGGGCAGCCATCAATCTGCCCGAACTGACCCGCAGCCTCAGCCAGTCCGGAGTGCAACTGCCGGTACTGATCCGTTTCACCGATATTCTTCATGACCGGGTCAACACCCTTTGCAATGCGTTTAACCGTGTTGCCACGGATCAGGGCTACCGGGGCCGCTACACTGCGGTCTACCCGATCAAGGTCAACCAGCAGCGCCGGGTGGTGGAAGAACTGCTGGCGGCAGAGCCCGCTGCCTCTGCCGGCCAGATTGGCCTCGAGGCGGGCAGCAAGCCGGAACTGATGGCGGTACTGGCGATGTCCCGCCAGAACGGCTCAGTGATTGTCTGCAACGGCTACAAGGACCGTGAATACATTCGTCTTGCCCTGATTGGCCAGAAACTGGGGCATCGGGTTTTTATCGTGGTCGAGAAACAATCCGAATTGCCCCTGATCCTGGAGCAGGCCCGGGAGCTTGAGGTGACCCCGCTGATCGGCGTCCGTGCCCGCCTGGCCACCATCGGCAAGGGCAACTGGCAGAACACCGGGGGCGAGAAATCGAAATTTGGCCTCTCCGCCAGCCAGGTCCTGGACGTGGTGGAAACCCTGCGCCACGCCGGTGCCCTGGAGTCCCTGCAACTGTTGCACTTCCATCTGGGCTCGCAGATTGCCAACATCCGGGATATCCAGACCGGCCTGAAGGAATGCGCCCGCTTCTATACCGAGCTTCACAGCCTCGGGGCCCCTATCGGAACCGTGGATATCGGCGGCGGCCTGGGGGTGGATTACGAAGGCACCCGCTCCCGCAGCAGTTGTTCCATGAACTACAGCGTGTCGGAATACGCCTACAACGTGGTCCATGTGCTCCAGGCCGAATGCGAGCGCCAGGGTATTCCGCACCCGGATCTCATCAGTGAGTCCGGGCGAGCCCTGACCGCCCACCACTCGGTGCTGGTCACCAACGTCATCGACCAGGAGCAGCCGGACAACCGCACCCCAGGCAAACCGGAGGCAGAGGCGCCGGCGCCCCTGCACGATCTCTGGCGCGACCTGGGCAGCCTCGAGGACAGTGAATCGCTCCGCTCGCTGGCGGAGATCTACCACGACGTGCTGCATGCCATGGCCGAAGTGCACAGCCAGTTTGCCCACGGACTGCTGTCACTGACCGAACGGGCCCGGGCGGAAACCCTCTACACGCGCTGCTGCCGTCTGCTCAAAAGCCGGCTCGACAGCGCCAACCGTGCCCACCGGGAAATCATAGACGAGCTCAATGAGAAGCTGGCCGACAAACTGTTTGTGAACTTCTCGCTGTTCCAGTCCCTGCCGGATGTCTGGGGCATCGACCAGATCTTCCCGGTGATGCCGATCAACGGCCTGAACCGCCCCCTGACCCGGCGCGCCGTCATCCAGGACATCACCTGCGATTCCGACGGCCGTATCGACCGGTATGTCGACGGCCAGGGCATCGAGACCACCCTGCCCCTGCCGGAAGAAAACGGCGACGGGCCGCTGCTGATGGGCTTCTTCATGACCGGCGCCTACCAGGAAATACTGGGCGACATGCACAACCTGTTCGGCGACACCCACTCCGTGGACGTTCGCCTGGACGACCAGGGCGGTTATGCCATCGGCGAACCCATCACCGGCGACACGGTGGCCAAGGTGCTGCGCTACGTGAATTTCGAGCCGGAGCAGCTGCTGGAAGCGTATCGCCGGAAGTTCTCCGCCAGCGATCTGTCAGAAAGCCGGCAGAAGGCCCTGCTGGCTGAATTGGCCGCGGGACTGGAAGGCTACACCTATCTGGAGGAATAGCCACCGGTGCAGTCGCCTCTCTGCACCAGACCTGAACGATCCGCCCTGGAAGCGGCAACCGGGGATGTGGTGTGCCGGGGGATGTGGTGTGCCGGGGCGGCCTTGCCTGAAGCTGCACCTTGCGCAGCTTTTTCTGTCTCCGCCTCAGCCGGACCAGGCAAAACGGGACAACATACAGATCAGCGCCCCCTGACGACGGGTACCGGTTTTCCGGAACAGGCTGTTGAGGTGGTATTTGATCGTCTCCCGTGAGCGCCCCGAGTGCTCCGCAATCTCCTTCAAACTGAGCCCCTCCAACAACTCCAATGCCACCCGCGACTCGGCTTCCGTGAAATTGAAGGTATCGCGGAACAGCTCCGGGTTGATTTCCGGCCGGGCGCTCCAGTCATGCAGGGTAATCAACGCTCCTTTACCCCGGGAACCATCGTCTCCGCCTCCCGCTAACGGAGTGATTACCAGCGTGACGGGGTGTTCCCCATGCTGAATCTGCAGTACCCGGTCCGGCCCGTGCCCCTGGCTTATGGAATCTTCCACCGCCCTGGCCAGTAAAGTGGAGAATTGCCGGGTTCGCCCTGCTCCCCGGGCAATCAGTGTACCTTCCCTGTCAAGCCTTAATCCCACCCCGCGGGCAAGGATGTCATTTGCCATGGTGTTACCGAACACCACCCGGAAAGCCCCATCGCAGATCAGAATGCCCCGGTTGAGTCTCTCCAGGGCGAGTCGCTCTGCAGCGAGCCGGAAATGCTGGTGGCTCAGCCGGGTATAGAGATCCACGGCGCGGTTGATATGGGGCAGGAACTGGTCAAACACCCGCAACTCTTCCCGGGTGAAATCAGGCTGCTGATCATTGCGCTGGATACCGAAAAAGTTGAGACAGGCCCCGTCAAGACAGCCAATGGCACCCGCCGCTTCGCTGGCTCCGTAGCTCTCAAGCCATTCCCTGGTAAGGGTTTTCTTCCCGAGATGGTCACTGCCGGGCCCCGAATCCAGATTGCTGGCAACAAAGCGCCATTCACCCTGGCGTTTCAGCTCAATGGCGGTCTCGACCAGCACATCCTGGTGGGCAACATGCTCCGGATAGAACGCCACTGCTTCATCGGGAATATTGACCGCCCAGGCTCCCACCAATGAATTGCTTTCCAGGTTATAAATGGAAAACGCAGCACCATGCCCCCGAAACACCTCGACAAATCGCCTGAGAAACGGAAAGAAACCCTCCTGATCGGTCACGGCATCATAAATCAGACCAATCAGTTCATGGATTTCCGGTGACAGCACACTCCTTTGACTGACCCGGTTCAACTGCCTGACCTCTTTAACGGATACTTTGTAAACCTGGCAGCAAACACACTTACTTGAAACGCTTCTGCCGCCGATTTTCGAGGAATTTTCTACATCCTACATGGCCATCGTTACATTTCTTGTACATTTTTACACAAAAAGCGGGCATTCCTCCCCCAAACGGGTGGGGCCAGAATCCGGTGTGTGGTCCATAACTTCCCTTACCCTCCAGGCGAGGCTTGCTTATATAAGGATGCCGGTTCCGGCGCATTGGATTAATCAAGGAGTTGTTATGTCCAGTTTCAGAAAACTCACCCTGGCAGTGGCCATTTCATCCACAGTAGCCCTTGCAGGCTGCGTTGACGACGACGACGACAACGACGATGGGGGTGTGGTCAGCACCGGCGAGACCATTTCCGGTACTGCAACGGCTCCGGCTGGCGTGATCGGCCGGCTCGAGACCCGCAACCTGTTCGAGATTGCCGCGGAATTTTTTATATCGCCCGCAGCAGCTACGATTAGCGGGCTTGCGCCGATCCAGGATGCCGAGGTGGAACTGATCCGCGTCGACGACCAGGGCAATCAGGTAGGCGAGGTACTGGCAAGCACCACAACGTCCACTGAGGGCGTTTATGAACTGACCCTTCCCCAGGGTGTCAACCTGGCGGGCAACCTGGTCGTGCGCATTAACGGCGCCAACCAATCCCTCCGCGCCCAGGTGGTGGATCATGATGTGGATATTTCCCCTGTTTCCGAGTTCATACTGACGAAATTCCTCGAAACCGGCGCGCACCTGGGTCAGCTCCAGCTGGACGAGGTGGCCAGCCTGAGCGACAAGGTCGAGGAGTTCGACATGGATGCCACCGGACTGAATCTTGACCAAACGTTCGGGATTCTGGAAACGGAGGTCGGTGACTTCGTGGAAAACAAGGTTGCCGTCGTCGCCGGCGGCAAGGGTGATGCCGGTTCGGTAGCGGGTGACTATCGCAGCGTGTCATTCTCGCTGGAAATGAGCGATAGTGACGACAACCAATACGGCTCTTATGGCCACAGCGTCGGGGCTTCCACCTACAGCTTTGCTGGCGGCGGTGAGGGCGCAGTGACCATCACCCTGAACGATGAAGAGGACATAATAGATGGCAGCCTTGTGGCCACCTCTATTAACACACCACCCTTTTCGCTGGGTCACGAGACTTCTTCGTCGACCGCAGTCAATGAGACCTTCAGCGGAACCCTCACTCAGTCCGGCATACTCTCCGTCGAAAGCGATTTTGAAGAGGAGCTTGATGTCGACGAGGGTTGGCGCTGGCCCGCGATGGTCAACAACCTGGTGCAGGCAGGCGATAATGGAACGTTCATTGCCCAGACCAATGAGGCAGCCGTTCGCTATGGTCTTATTGACACCAACGATGACAACGAACCCGATGCCCTCGACCCGGACACGAAACTCGGTGATGAGATCTCTCGCTCCATGGAGTTCTTTGCCCGGCAACCGACCGGTTTCGAAGTGGCTGCCTTGCAAGATGCCGTGTTCGGAGCGGTATTTATCGGCTCGGAGCTCGAAACAGACAGCATTAGCCTGGAGACCCAGGTCAACACCGTGACTTTCGGGGGCGGTGGCACCGTTACCGTCTCCGCGGTGACAGAAGACCATGGTCACTTCATCAGTCAGACCCCAGCCGGCCCGGAATATGCGGCGACGGCTGAGGTCGCCGAGACGGGTATCCCGTTGGTTATCTCGGACAATGGCGACATCGTGTCCGTGGGCGAGGAGCCAGCCGACGGTTTCATCAACGAAGCCGAGGACTTCATCGCCATATATGAGGGCGAAGGCGAGTCTGATAATTATTCCAGTGTCGGGCTGACCCTGATGACAAAACTGCCTGCCACCCAACCCAGCGTGGCGGGCAAGCGCTTCCGGATGCAGCTGATGTCCATGACACTGGATTCTCAGGATTCTCAACCGGAGTTCCTGCTCTCCAGCAGCAAGTTCAATACTTTCCTCACCATGGGCAGTGAAACCGAAGGCACCCTCGATGGCACCCTCGATGGCAGCCTACTGGAGGTCGGTCGGACCGGGCTGGCCGGTCCGTTATCGGTCGACACTGCCAGATTGGAGGCCGTATCTGTCGACACCGAAATCGGCGCCAACGGAGCTACCACACTCACTATCAGCGATGATGGAGACACTACCATCCTGGATGGCTTCTTCAATGAAGATGCCAGTCTGGGCGTGTTTGCCCTGCGTTCGTTACCTGAGGGGGGCGAGCCGAACGAACTGGGCCTGGTGGTTCTGGCCGCTCCGACCCCATCCGAGGAGTGACCCACCAGCTCCCGGACCACCAGCCACAGGCGGACCCGTAACGGGTCCGCTTTTTTATGCCCGGACTGCATGGTGGCCACCGCCAGAGCTGGGGTACAATCGGCACCGGCTTACCCTTGTACCTTTTGTACCCTTGCCGGGCCGGGGATCTCGTGACACATCCTGAGCAAACCGACGATTACAGTTTTCGTTTCGGAGGAATAGAACGCCTGTATGGCCGCCGGGCCCTGGATGCCTTCCGGCAGTCCCACATCGCCATCGTCGGCCTCGGCGGTGTCGGCTCCTGGGCGGCTGAGGCGCTGGCCCGTAGCGGAATCGGCACCCTGACGCTGATCGATATGGACGACATCTGCGTGTCCAACACCAACCGCCAGCTGCATGCACTGGAGGGGCAGTATGGGCGCCCCAAGACCGACGCCATGGCCGATCGCCTGAGAGCCATCAATCCCCATGCCGATGTCCGGGCCCATTTTGGCTTCCTGACCACGAAAAATGCCGCCGGACTGATTACCCCCGAGATGTCCGGGGTGGTGGATGCCATCGACAGCGTCAAGGCCAAGGCCGCCCTGATCGCCCACTGCCAGCGGCGCAAGATTCCACTGGTTTGTGCCGGAGGAGCCGGTGGCCAGATGGATCCGACCCGGATTCAGGTGGCAGACCTTGCCAAAACCACCCAGGACCCGTTGCTCGCGAAGGTTCGCAACCTGTTGCGGCGGGAATACGGTTTCTCCCGCAACCCCAGGCGGCGATTTGGCATAGAGGCCGTATACTCACTTGAGCAGCTCACCTATCCTGCGGGAGATGGTGAAGTGTGCCTGCAGAAACCGGCCGGCAACGGCCCGGTCCGGCTGGACTGCGCCTCCGGCTTTGGCGCCGCCAGCCCCGTCACCGCCAGTTTCGGCTTTGTTGCGGCCTCGCGCCTGCTCAACCGTATTGCCCGGCGCGCCAACCTGTAATTCAAAGGACCTGAAAACCTATGCCTCTCAGCACTGTCATGGTTCTCGCCAGCATCGGCGTCTTGTCCCTGTTCTGCCAGTGGCTGGCCTGGCGGGTACGAATGCCCGCTATCCTGTTCCTCCTGGCCGGCGGTATTGCCGCGGGACCGCTCTTCGGCTTCCTGGTACCGGAGCAGGTCTTCGGGGACCTGCTGTTCCCGTTGGTTTCGCTGGCGGTGGCCATAATCCTGTTCGAGGGCAGCCTGACTCTGCGCTACGAGGAAATTCGCGGCCATGGCAAGATGGTACGCAACCTGGTGCCGGTCGGCTCCGTCGTCACCTGCCTGATTGCTACCCTGGTAGCACGCTGGGCGCTTGGGGTGTCCTGGGAGGTTGCCTTGCTGTTCGGCGCCATTTCCATCGTTACCGGTCCTACCGTGATTACGCCCCTGCTGAGATCGGTCCGCCCGAAGTCCAGACTGGCCAACATCCTGCGCTGGGAAGGCATCATCATCGATCCGGTGGGCGCGCTGCTCGCAGTGCTGGTATTCGAGGGTATCGTCTCCTGGGGTCAGGGTAACGTTTTCGGCCACTCCCTCTATATCTTCGGCAAGACCCTGCTGGTGGGTATCCTGATCGGGGCGGCCGCGGGCTATCTCAACGGCCTGGTGCTGCGAAAGCACTGGATGCCCCAGTACCTGCACAATGCCGGCACCCTGACTTTCATGCTCGGGGCCTATGCCATTTCCAATGAACTGGCCCACGAATCCGGCCTGCTTACCGTCACCATCATGGGCATCTGGATGGCCAACATGAAGCGGGTGCCAACCGAAAGCATACTCGAGTTCAAGGAGTCCCTCAGCGTCCTGCTGATCTCCGCCCTGTTCATCATCCTGGCTGCCAGGGTGGAGTTCTCCGCCATTGCCGAGCTGGGCCGGGGCCTGGTCGTGGTCCTCGCCGCCCTGATGCTGGTGGCGCGCCCCCTGAGTATCTTCCTGTCAGCCATCGGCACCGACCTCAACCTCCGGGAAAAACTGTTCCTTGGCTGGATTGCACCCCGGGGTATCGTGGCGGCCGCGGTCTCGGCGTTGTTCTCATTCCAGCTCCAGAAGCTCGGCTATGAAAGCTCCGGCACCCTGGTACCACTGGTATTCATGCTGATCATTGCCACCGTCACCCTGCAGGGCCTGACGGCGCGCCCGGTGGCACGGTTGCTCAATGTCGCGGAACCGGCCGCATACGGCTTCCTGATCCTGGGTGCCAACAATGTCGCCCGGATGATTGCCCTGGCCCTGAAGAAACACGAGGTTCCGGTTACCCTGGCCGACACCAACTGGGAGAACGTGCGCCAGGCCCGGATGGATAATCTGCAGGTCTACTTCGGCAATCCTGTGTCGGAACACGCCTCGACCCACCTGGACCTGACCGGCATCGGCAAACTGCTGGTCATCTCCCCCTACAAGCACATGAACGCGCTGGCCACGTACTATTTCCTGGACTGGTTCGGAAAAAACTGTGTATTCAGCCTGGCTGAAGGAGAGCAGGATCAGAAGGCCCGTTACCAGACGGCGGAGAAGATCCAGATGACCCGGGGCCTGTTCGACGGCGTCAGCTATGCAAAGCTGGCCAGCCTGGCCAGCCAGGGCTATACGGTGAGGACCACCCGGCTGAGCGAGGAATTCAGCTACCAGGATTTCCTGGAGAAATACCAACGCCAGGCCCTGGTACTGTTTGTGTTCGACAGCAAGGGTTACATCTCGCCGGTGTGCAAGATGGAAGATCTGAAACCGGAGGAAGACTGGGAGCTGATCAGCCTGGTACCGCCCCAGCCGCAGAAGGAACGCAGGGAGAAAAACAACGGAGGGAAAGCCGCGAAGGCCGAGACCGAAGACGCGGAAGAAGAAGCGGCAGAAAAGGACTGAGGGGCAGAGCCTTCAGCGGACGTCAAGAGCCCTCAGCGGCAGTCCAGTACCAGCTTGCCGCGGACATGCCCACCCTCAAGCGCTTCGTGGGCTTCCCGCACCTGATCGAGGGTAAACCGGCCGTCGACGTGCACCCGCACATCGCCGTCCTCGATCAGCTCGGCAATCTCCTCCAGGTGGAAGACATCCGGGCGTACAGTCATGCCATGGGCCCGCAGGCCCATCTCTTCGGCGGCGCTGATAATCTCGTCCGCCGTTACCGTGGGAATGGTCACCAGAACACCGCTTTCACTCAGGGTATGCAGTGAACGCTTGCCTGCATCCCCTCCTATCAGGTCCAGCACCATGTCCAGGCCATAACATTCATCGGCGAAGTCGGTGGTGTGGTAATCGATCACTTCATGAACCCCCAGTTCCGCCAGGAAATCACGGTTGCGTGCGGAAGCCGTGGCAATCACATGGGCACCCCGCTCCAGGGCGAACTGCACCGCAAAATGGCCGACACCACCGGCACCGGCGTGGATCAGGATCTTCTGCCCGGATTCCAGCTTGCCCATCTCGAACAGCCCCTGCCAGGCCGTCAGCGCCGCCACGGGCACGCCTCCGGCCGCCACCAGGTCCAGTTCCTCCGGCACGATCGCCAGCTCATCGGCGGCAGCCAGGGCATACTCGGCGTAGCCTCCGCCGGCGGCCGGGAACCCCACCATGCCCATCACGCGATCTCCCGGTGCCAGGATAGTGACTCCGTCGCCCACTGCGACAACCTCGCCGGCCACATCATATCCGGGCGTCCACGGCAGCGAGTTCTCGATCTGGCGCGCCGCAAAGCCCAGGCCCTTGCGGGTCTTCCAGTCAATGGGGTTCAGGCCTGCACCATGAACCCGAACCAGCACCTGGCCATCCTCAGGCTGTGGCACCGGGCTCTCGACCACCTGCAGGACATCCCGTTCACCAAAACGGTCATAGACCACGTGGCGCATGGAAGTATCGGTATTGTTTTCGTTGGTAAATTCCACGGGTCCCTCCAGACATCGGTGGTTCACTATCGATGGTAACTATCGGTGCCAATTGAGGCAGACGCTTTCAGACTAGCAGAAAACCGGTCCGGGGGAAGACTCAGTTCCGGACCAGGCCCTTGCCGCCGCTGACCGAGGCGGCCGACAGGATCTCGGCAAACTCCTTCGGTGCCCGCGACGGTCGCTGGGTTTTCATGTTGACGCAGGCATGAGTGGAGACGGCCCGCACCAGGGTTTTGCCATCCGCCGGGCGCACCAGTTGGAATTGGCGGGAGGAACGGAAGCGCCCGTCAAACCCGGTGAGCCAGGTACCGAGGATGAGCCGGTCCCCGGCGTTGGCGGGAGCCAGATAATCGATCCCGGTACGGGTAATCGCCATGGCCCTGCCAGTGGCCTCGTGCAACTCCCAGGTCATGCCCAGGCTCTGGATGTGAGCCCAGCTGACGTCTTCCAGCCAGCGGACGTAAACCACGTTATTGGCGTGCCCGAGGCGATCGGTGTCCTCCTCGCGCACGGTAATTTCGAGGGTGAAGGGATCCGGCAGATCCCAGTCAATGTTCTGTTCGGCGGTCATTCGTCAGTGTCTCCGAGCCCCGGAATGGCGTGCAGCGGTAGCCGCCCGATACGGTCGTTGTGAAGTGAACCAAAGTACAGAACCCCGTCATGGGGAGTCACCGAGGTGATTTCCTGCAGGTGGGTGCCGCGGGTATCGTGCAGGCTGGTAACCGGATTGCCGTACCGGTCGAAAGCCACCACCAGACCATACGCCTGCGGGGCAGGTTTCAGGCTGTCCGGCAGCTTCGCGACCAGGTCTTTGAGCCAGGGCCTCCGATGCAGGGCATCAACCCGGGCGTTCCGCAGTGTGGGGAATGCCACCCAGTAACGGCCATCTCCATCCACCGCCAGGTTATCGGGGAATCCTGGCAGGTTGTCGGCAAATACCTCGGCCCGACCGGCCCGGGGGCCTTGCAGCCAATAGCGCAGGATACGGTATTTCCAGGTCTCGTTGACGAGGACAAAGTCTCCGTCCGGCGAAACCGCGACACCGTTGGCGAAGTACAGGTTACCGAGCATGACCTCGGCCCGCCTGGTGCGGGGCGAATAACGCAGAAGGCGTCCATGGGGGCGCATTTCCAGCAGGTCGAGCTGGTAATCCGGCTGATGGAAACGCGAACTGGCATCGGTAAAATAGATGGTGCCATCCGGGCCGATGTCCACGTCGTTGGTAAACCGGAACGGGGTGCCCCCGGCTTCACGGGCCAGCACGGTTATGGTCTTGTCCGGGGCAATGGACAGCAGACCTTTCCAGGCATCCGCAACGATCAGGTTGCCCTCGCGGTCAAACACCATCCCCAAGGGGCGGCCGCCGGTCTCGAGCCACTTTTCCATGCGACCGTCCGGAAAGACCCGGATGATGAAGCCGTCCCGGGTACCGCTGTAAAGAAGGCCATCCGGTCCGACAGTGGTGTCTTCCGGGCCATAGGCCTGGCCACGGGCCAGCAGGTCCGCCAGCCGAAGCCGTTCGTTGGCTGCCAGGGCACCGGTCAGAGGCGGTGGCGAGGGCGGATCCCAGGCCTTGCTGTCAACGGGCGACGGCGTCAGCAGAAAACTGCCGAGCATAATAAACACCACCAGCAACCCGATCAAAAACCACTTCACAGGGTGTGTCATAAAGTGCGCCCCACTGTTGTTATTCTCCGGTTCTCCCGCCATGACAATGGCCTAACCATAGCAGACGCGGGCCAGACCATGAAAACAGACCGTGCCAGACGGCTCAGGCATCAGTCCTCACTCTCGAGGAAACGGCGGCAAAGGGCCGCAAAGGTATCGGCCTTTTCGGCATGCAGCCAGTGACCGGTATCCTGAATGATCCGGAGTTCGGCCGAAGGAAACAGGCGCATGATCCGGTCACGGTGCTTTTCCTGGATGTAGGCGGATTCTGCGCCCTTGAGGAACAGGACCGGGCCGTTGAAGGGTCCGTCACCCTCGGGGGCTTTGGCCAGCTTCTCATAGCAGGCGTCGATCACCGGCAGATTCAGCCGCCACCGGAACATGGGGCCATCAGCAGTCTGCTCTTCGCCGGGCACCCGCTCCAGATTCTTCAGCAGGAACTGCCGGACGCCGGGCGTCCCGACGAACTCCGCCAACAGCCTGTCGGCGTCCCGACGGGAGCGCACGCGGGTCAGGTCAAGACTTCTCAGCCCCTCGAGAATGGCGTCGTGGCGGGGTTTGTAGCTGACCGGCGCGATATCCGCCACAATCACTTTCTCCACCCGCTCCGGCGCCATGAGGGCCACCTGCATGGCCACCTTGCCCCCCATGGAATGCCCCAGGAGTGAAGCTTTGTCGAGCCCCCGGGCATCCATGTAGGCAAGTACATCCCCGGCCATGGAGGGGTAGTCCATGCTGTCAGTATGCGGGGAGTTGCCGTGGTTACGTTCGTCCAGGGCGTGAATCTGCCATTCATCCTGCAGCCGGCGCGCGATCCCTCCCAGGTTTTCCAGTGACCCGAACAGGCCATGCAACAGGACCAGGGGTTTGCCTTCGCCGGTGATTCGATGATTCAGCTCGACACTCATGAACAGAAAGCCTCCGCATTGAAAAGGATTGTCCCCGCCTGCTATGGGGCACAAAGATTTCCTGTTCCATACAACACCTCCATCAAGCAAGTATGCATTCATTACTCCAACCTGATGGGATGATGCTATCGTTGCATCGGAAACAGGCCGTTGACAAGTATGGCCCATACGCCTGACATTCTGTACCAGTGTCCATGACAGCCTGTTCACTTTCAGAAGGAATGTTGTGAGTTCCCCGCACCCGGATACCCTGGCAGCCCCTGCTCCCGGCGTTGCCGCCGACTACCATGCCCCGGGCGAAATCGCTTTCCTGCCGGGCTTTTCCGGACTCAGCGCCTTCGGTCGGGCACGCAAGCGCCGGACCGGCCAGGCACCGGCCCGGCGTCGGGCCGAACAGCCGGGCGCCGCCCCGGATGATTCCGGGAGATCATCATGACGGAGGGCTTATCCCTGATTGCGATTGCTGTCGGCCTGTTTTACCTGGGCGCACTGGCATGCATCTACCGTATCCTGCTGACCTACCGCACACCCCAGGGGGCCATAGCCTGGATCATAGGCCTGCTCGGCATTCCCTACGTCACCGTGCCCCTGTTTCTGCTGATCGGCCGGAACCGGTTCGGTGGCTACGTGAGGGCCAGGCGTATGGGGGACGAATCCCTCACCGCGCTGCTGAACCGGTTTGAACAACAGACCACCTCGATTCCGGCCACCGGCAGCGACCGTTTCGCGGATGAGCTGCAGGTGTTGTGCAAACTTGGCCGCCAACCCTTTACCGATGGCAACCGCTGTACCCTGCTGCGGGACGGTGAAGCCACCTTCGAGGCTCTGTTCGAAGCCATGGAGGATGCCCGACGCTACATCCTCCTGGAGTTCTATATTGTCCGCTCGGACCGGGTCGGCCAGCGCATCAAGTCGATCCTGGAACGGAAACTCGCCCAGGGCGTGGAGGTGTGGTTCCTGTACGATGACATCGGCAGCGCCTTCCTGCCCCGCCGTTATCTGCGGGAACTGTCCCGGGCCGGCGCCCGGGTCGCCTCGTTCGGCGATGGCAACATCCGCCGCCGACGGTTCCAGATCAACTTCCGCAATCACCGGAAGCTGCTGGTATGCGACGGCAGGGTCGGCTTTGTCGGCGGCATCAATCTGGGTGATGAATACCTGGGTACTGCCATGGATCAGGATCCCCTGCGGGACACCCACTGCCGGATCGAGGGCCCGGCGGTGAGCGGTCTCCAGCTGGCGTGGCTGGAGGACTGGAACTGGGCCAGCGACCGGCTGCCCAACCTGGACTGGAGCGCCGGCGAGCACACACCGGGCGACCAGGAGGTGCTGATCCTTCCCACCGGACCGGCCGACACCTGGGAAACGTGCACCCTCTTCTTCCTGAACTGCATCAACAATGCCCGGTCCCGGATCTGGATTGCCTCACCCTACTTCGTCCCGGACTTCCAGATCATGAATGCCCTGCAACTTGCGGCGCTCCGGGGCATCGATGTTCGCATCCTGATTCCGGAAACTCCGGACAACCATCTGGTCAAGCTGGCTGCCTATTCCTATCTGGTGCAGGCCAGCCAGGCGGGTATCGGCATCTATCGCTATCAGCCGGGCTTCATGCACCAGAAGGTGGTGCTGGTGGACGACCGCTATGCCGCGGTGGGTACGGCCAACCTGGACAACCGTTCCATGCGCCTGAACTTCGAGATCACCGCCATCAACACCTGCCGACAATTCGTGTCCGATGTGGAACAGATGCTGGAGGAGGACCTGAAAAGTTGCCGCCGGATGACCGGGAGCGACTACCGGGACCGTTCAATCCTGTTCCGACTCGCTTGCCGGGCCATCCGCCTGAGTGCACCCCTGCTTTAGGATGAGCTGCGCCGTCAGTAGAACAGCTGGGTGAAAGAGAAGCCGATGTTGAGGTACGCGCTCCAGTTATCCTCGTTGTTGTACGCGCCCGCCAGCTGAACCGGCCCCAGGAAGGTGTTCACCCCGGCAAACAGGCTCCAGGATCGGACTGAGCGGTCCCAGCTGGCATCACTCAGGGAATCCCAGGCGTTGCCCGTCTCGAACCCGAACCCCGCAAACCAGGGCACCAGCGGCCCACCAAAACGCTGGCTGGCGTAAGCGGCCGCCATGGCCGCGCTCTCACCTGTGATCTCACCGGGGGCGAACGCCGACAGCCGCCGGAAGCCACCCAACCGGACGTGATTCTCGACCCCGGCCTCGCCCCGGGTAACATCCTTGGCAAACACCAGTCCCGTCAGGGTCAGGCCCTGCCAGCTTCCGGTATCCAGAAGAAGGGTGGTTACCGAGTCAAAATGCCGGTCCGAGCCAAGATCTTCCCGCTCGAACCGGGCTTTCACACCGGCAAAAGCCCCGGCGGTCGGAAAGAATGCATCATTCAGGGAATCATGGACCAGTCGCAGCGTTACGTTGCCCTGGTGGATGGCGTCATCCGGGGCGACCGGCTCCCCCACTTTTTCATCCACCGTGGCATAGCCACGGGTGTAGATCAGCCGGGCTTCGGCATCACTGCCCAGCTCCATTCCCAGCGCCAGATCCGCGGTACGAAAGGTGACATCCACCTCGGCGATCTTTTGGCCAGCCTTGTCATAAACGGCAAGGTTGTCCCGGGAATACTCACCACCGAGCACCAGGAAGCGGTCGTAGCCGTAGTCCAGGGGCTGATACCACTGGGTCCTGACCCAGGGTTCGGTACCCAGCTGCAAGCCGGTATACCACTCACCGCCAAGCCGGTTGAGTTCGGTCATACGCAATGCAGAGGCGATATTGAAACGGGTTTCGCCATCGAAATTGTCCTCGTAGCCGAGGCCGAAGGACAGGTAATTGGGCCCCCAGGTCTTTTCCCGGGGCCGGATCACCAGCACCGTGCCATCCGGCGAGGGGGACAGCGAGTAGGAAACGGTTTCGTAGTAGCCAAGACCGTAGATGCGTTTGAGATCCTCTTCCAGGGCAGGAACATCGAGGGGCTCACCGACGGGCTGGCGGATCCGCTCCCGCAGGAAATCCCGGGCCAGCCGTCGGGTATTCTCGATCTCGATGCGGGCAATCGGGTCGGCACTGAAGGCCCGGGTGGACATCCGGGCCTTGTAGGCCGTCCACTCGGTGCGTGAAACCTGCAAAGGTCTCAGCTCGCTGGCGTGGTTGCGGGCGGCGGTCGCGCCCAGCTCGAACAGCAGCGGAGCCTGGTAGAAATCGGCCGAGGTGTAACCCTGCAGATCCGGACGGATCAGGATGTCCTGCTCGCCAAGCAGGTCCAGCTGCTGGTCCGTATTGCGGCGGGTCAACAGGGTGGTAAGCTGGCCCACCACGGAAAAGGCATCCCTCAGATCATCGGTCTCCGTGAGCGGGTCGGTGATATCCACCGCGATGATCACCTCCGCGCCCAACTCCCTGGCCACACTCACCGGCAGGTTGTTGGCGACACCCCCGTCCACCAGCAGGCGGTCGTCCAGCTCCACCGGGGCGTAGACACCCGGAATACTCATGCTTGCGCGGACCGCCTCGGCCAGGTTGCCGCGGCCGATCACCACCTGCTCGCCAGTGGCCAGGTCGGTCGCCACCGCCCGGAACGGAATCGCCAGCCGGTCAAAGTCCTCCACCAGGGCGGCATTCCGGGTCAGTTCGTTGAGGATGAACCCCAGGTTCTGACCGGCGACAATCCCGCCTCCGACATGCAGACCATCGGCACGGACGCCGATACCGGGCAGAACCGGAAACCGCCAATCATCCTGTTTGCGCCGGATCGGTTTGTAGGCCCGGCCCGGGTCGTCACGGAAACTGGACAGCCAGTCCATTTCGATGAAGCGTTCCTCAATCCGGGCAACCGGCATGCCGGAGGCGTAAAGGGCACCAACGGCCGCGCCGGCGCTGGTGCCCACCACCACATCCACCGGAATATTCATTTCCTCCAGCACCCGAAGCACCCCCACATGGGCCATGCCCTTGGCCCCGCCACCGCTGAGCACCAGACCGACCCGGGCACGCTCACGCTCTTGCGCCAGCAGGGATGCCGGCGTCAGCAGGCACAGAAGCAGGATAACCAGAGTTTTCAACGGACGCGTCCTGTTACCGAATGCACTCAGCGCGTGTCCTTGTCGCCCTCGTCCACCAGGGACAGGTGCGACACATCCGGCACCATAGTCGGCGGCAGCTCCCGCTCCACTCCGAGATCCGAGCCCGCCGGAGCCAGGGTCCAGTCATCCACGTGCTCGAACATGGGGGCCCCGGCTTCCTTATGCTCTACCAGGGTCACTCCGACGGGATCGAGGTTCAGACCACTGTCAGCCAGGATGTCATCCACCTTCTCTCCGGCGACCGGCAACCGGTCCCCCGGTTCTACCTTCGGAGTTGCGCCACCACTGGCAGGCGCCCGGGCGCTTGCGGTCGGCTCGGGTGCCGGCTCGCTGCGTACCGGAGCCCCGGCCCCGGAACGTGAGGGTTCTTGCACGGGCCGGACCCCGGGCATGGGCTGTACATAAGCCACCATGCCATGTTTTTTCAGAACCGCCCGGTACTTTTCGGCCCGGGCCTCCTCGAGCTTGTTGCGGATGACCACCGGCTGACCGCTGAACATCCGTTCGACCTGTTCGACAGAGGCCTTGAACAGCGCCCGCGCATTATTTCTTGCCGTCTGCTCATCGGTTCCTTCAACACACTCGCCTTTGAATACCAGCTGAAACATGGCTCTCTCTCCCTACCTACCTTTTTCGCTCTTGAAAGCATAGTCGATCCGCTCGCCCGGGGCAGCCCGGAGAAACTGTATCCGGACTGCAAACAGCTGAAGGATCTTGACCTGATCCGCAACCTGTCCGAATCCGGCTATGACATGGTGTCCGTCGCCTTCGACCGGCGCTCACAGTTCGACTGCCTGTAATCAGCGGCAGGTCAGCCCTGCCGCCCCAGCAGCTTCGGAAACGCCTCCAGCGCACCGTTCACCGCATCCAGGTTGAACGCCTCCACATTCGCCAGCAGTTTTTCACCGTAGCGGGTAACCGACGGTGACCGGTGCCGCTGGCCCCAGGCCACGACGCGCCGGGCAAAATCCTTCATCTGCTCCGGATCACCGCTCTCGCGAACCGTTTCCCACTCATCGCCAAAGTCCCGGGCCAGCTGCTGCCGCAACCAGCCACGCTCCTGCATACTCAGGGTCTGGGCCAGCAGGCGGTCCTGTTCTTTCGGCTCGCCATCCTCCTCGGCCTGTTCCCCCGTCGCCTCCACTTTCGGTAGCGTCACGGTAAACACCGAACCGGTGCCGGGTTTGCTCTCCACCGCCAGGTCTCCACCCATCATACGCGCCAGTTTGCGGCTGATCGCCAGCCCCAGGCCGGTACCGCCATAGCGCCGGGTGTTCTGGCCCTCCTGCTGTTCGAAGGCATCGAAGATCCGATCCAACTGGTCCGGGGGTATACCGATTCCGGTATCACTGACGGTGACCTCCAATTGGTAGAACTGGCGGTCGGCCGTTTTGCCCTGTTCATTCGAAGCATCTTCCAGTGGTTTCAGCGGTTTTGCCGTGGCCCGGACCGTAACCCCCCCCTCGTGGGTGAACTTGATGGCGTTCCCCACCAGGTTGAACAGCACCTGGCGCAGCCGGGTCTCGTCCAGCATCATGGCCGCGGGCATTCCGGAATCCACGCTCACCTCCAGGGTAATGCCCTGGTCGCGGGCGCGAAGATCGAAAATATGCCGGACATCGCTCAGCAGGCGGCGCACCGATACCGCCGAATAGTCCAGGCGCATCTTGCCGGCCTCGATCCGGGACAGGTCCAGGATGTCATTGATCAGCATCAGCAGGCTGCGGCTGCCGGCGCGAATGGCGTCCAGGTAACTGCGCTGCCGGGGGTCGGTCACGCTGTTGCTGAGCAGGTCGCTGTAACCGATCACCGCATTCATCGGGGTCCGGATCTCATGGGACATATTGGCCAGGAACTCACTCTTGGCCCGGCTTGCGGCCTCGGCCTCCCGGGCCAGCCGCTCGGCCTCGAGCTTGGCCGCCCGCAACTCGTCCTCACTGCGGCGCAGGGCATTCTCCGAGCGGATCCGTTCGTCCACCTCCCGGGACAACTTCCGGTTCCAGTACAGGAAGATCAGCACCACCACGATAGCGATCAGCACCACCCGGCGCACGACCGTGTAGTCGGTTTCCTGTTTGATATCCAGGTGAATCCAGCGGTTGTAAATGGACTCGGTTTCCGACGCCTCAAGGCTGGAGAGGCCCTTGTTCAGGATCCGGTGCAGCTCCGGGTTGTCCTTGCGCACCGCCAGCCTGAGATCGTACTGGTAGGGAGTAATGCTGGTGATCCGCAGGTTGGACAGCCCCAGGCGAGCGACCGTGTAGCTGACTGCCGGAATATGGGTCACCATCACATCCAGATCGCCATTGGACAGGGCCAGCAGACCCTCCTCCACATCGCCCACGGGATAGAGGTCGAGGTCGGGATGGTTGATCAGCAGGTAGTCATGGGCAGCATGGCGATTGACGACACCGACACGCTCGTCCCGCAACTCCCGGAGATCCCCGATAAACCGGCTGTCATCACGGATCACCAGGGCGATGGGTACATTGAGATAGGATCGGGTAAACAGGTATTCGTTTTCGGTGCGGGGCGTCCGGGACAGACCGGGCAGAATGTCCACCTGGCCATCCGCCAGTTTCTGCTCCGCCTCGGACCAGTCCGTCACCAGGGTACGAGTGAAACGGCTACCCAGCTCGGATTCGAGCCGGGTTACCAGGTCCGCCACCAGGCCGGTGGCCTTCCCATCCTGCTCATACTCGAACGGTGGCCATTCCGAGCGGAAGGCTACCCGCAGGTCGGGATTGCGCTTGAGCCAGTCCTTGTCTGTCGCCGAGAGTTCGACACCACTGCGCGCCATGGACGGCACATCCGCCTGTAGCCAGGATTGACGGATCACCCGGTGCTCGTTGTGACTGATGGCGGCAATCGCGCTGTCGAGCACCCGGAACAGGCGATCCTGTTTCGCCGGGACCTGGAGCACCACATCCACCGGCTTTTCGTCGAGCAGCCTGGCCAGACCGATGCCGTTGATCATGGCTGACCGCAGGTAATCGGACACCACCGGCACCGGTCCGACAAACGCCTGGGCCTTGCCGGAGAGCACCGTGCTGACTGCCTCCCCGACCCCCTTTACCGGCACCGGCCGGAACTCTTCCACCGATTCCAGGATCGCATACTGATTGCTGTCACCCTCGATGATGGCGATCTGGCTCCCCTCCAGGTCCGGGAGGGACTGGATGGCGGCATCGCCGGCACTGACAAACAGCCCGTAGGTCAGCGTCATCAGTGGCCTGGTCATGCGCTGACCGCCGGCAATCCGGGTGCCCGGCGCATGAGTGGTTAACAGCGCATCGGTCTCCGGTAGCATGGCGCCAGGCGATTGACCGTCGTCCAGGACAACCGGATCCACTGGCACACCCAGCTTGTCCGAGAGGCGGGCCAGATAATCGATATAGGTCCCCGCAAGCACCCCGTCTCCGGTGTTGAAGACCAAAGGTACCTGGCCACTCCGGACGCCCACCACAAACCGCTCCTGCTGTTGCAGCCACTCAAGGTCAGACCGGCCAAGCACCGGTGCCGGCGAGGGCTGGGGAGGATCCGCCAGGACCGGGGATTGAAACAGGCCAAGCAGGCTGCATAGTAACAGGGAGCGAAGGACGACCTTCACTGGATATCCTCCCGGGATTCGCTAAAGTTCAGTGAACAATACCTGCAAACGTTGGCGATTTCATTCAGATACCCCAATAAGGAGACAGTACTCCATGGACACCAGCAAACACTCACTGAGCACCCTGTTCGAGCAGCTCGGTCTGGCCTCCGATGACAAGAGCATTGAGGACTTTGTCGCCAGGCATTCCCCGCTCCCGCGGGAGATTGCCCTTCAGGACGCTCCGTTCTGGTCGGAAAGCCAGTCCCACTTCCTGGAGGAAGGACTGGAAGAGGACAGTGACTGGGCGGAGATCATCGACGAGCTGGACGCAATGATGCGTCACTGATCGTCGGAACCGGGTCCGGATTTGTTGCGCCGGGCCCGGGGATGACTCTGATCATAGACCCGCGCCAGGTGCTGGAAATCAAGATGGGTATAGACCTGGGTGGTGGCAATGTCGGCGTGGCCCAGCAGTTCCTGGACGGCCCTCAGATCGCCACTGGACTCCAGCATATGACTGGCGAAGGAATGCCTTAACAGGTGTGGATGCAGTTTCTGGTCGGCGCCCCGGGTTATCCCCCAGCGCCCCAGCCGGGACTGGATACTGCGACGGCTGAGCCGGTCCCCCCGACGACTGACAAAGACCGCCTTCTCGCCTTCCGGCGCCAGTTCCGGACGCACGGATAGCCAGGTACGGATGGCGTCCACAGCCTTGCGTCCCACCGGCAAAACCCGTTCCTTGTTGCCTTTACCGACCACCCGCACTTCCCCGGCTCGCAGGTCCAGCGAGTCAAGATTCAGATCGGCCAGTTCCGACAGCCGCAGACCGGAAGAGTACATCAACTCGAACATGCACAGATCCCGCACCTCGAGGGGGTCGTCAGGGCTGGCATCGAGCAACTGGCTGAGCTGGTCCACGTCTGCCACCCGGGGCAAACGGCGGCCGCTTTTGGGGGCACGGACATCCACGGCCGGGTTGTCCGTCACCAGCCGTTCCCGCAGCAGGAAGTTATAGAACCGGCGAATGGCCGAAAGATGACGGGCGATGCTGCGGCCGCCCAGCCCCTGCCGGCTGAGGACCGCCACGTAACGGCGCAGGTCATGGCTGAGCAGCAACCGCCACTGGTCACGTCCGGACTCTGCCAGCCAGAGCGCCAGTCGGTTCAGGTCCCGCTCATAACTGTCACAGGTACGCGGCGAATGGCGCTTCTCGGAAGCCAGGTGGCGAACAAACCGCGACAGCGGTTCCTGCAGCGAATCGGGCAGCATCGTGGCGACGGCCCCCGCTGACACGCTACCGGGACTCCGCGGTGATGTCGGCCACCGGCGCACTGCCGGTGTGGCGCTGGATCATGGGGGGCAGCAGGCGGCTCAGGGTGTCGCTGATGTAGCTCAGGAACAGTGACCCCATGCTCTGGTCGAAGTATCCGGGCTGGCAGCTGCCGACGGCAAATACACCCACCAGTTGTTCATGGCGCAGCGGCACCAGGGCAACCGAGGCAATCGGCTCTTCCCGGTCCGGGAACAGGAATTCCCGCTCGCTCTCCCGGAACTGCCCACACACCGCGCGCTCGCCGTCCAGCAGCATGCCCAGCCGTTCCCGGGCCAGGTCCGGGCCGACCACGTGCAAGGCACCCTGAGAGGCTTCCGGCAGGGCCTGGTCGGTAAACAGCAGGACCGAGGCGGCATCCAGGCCGAAATCGCCGCGGATACTGTCATCGATAACCGACGCCATGTCGTTGAGGGTGCGGGCCTCGATCACCTGCATCAGCAGCCGTTTGCTTTTCTCGAACAGGCGGTCGTTATGGCGGGCAATGGAGACCAGTTCCACCAGTTCCCGGCGCAGGGTGTCGCGCTGCTCGCGGAACAGATGCACCTGCCGCTCCACCAGGGAGATGGCGCGCCCGCTGTCATGGGGCAGGGTCAGGCTACGCAGAAGTTCATCCTGATCAACGAAGAAGTCAGGATTGGCCCTCAGGTAGTCGGCCACCTGTTCCGGCGTGAGGTCTTCGGCCTTCTTGCGGACCGTCTGTTCTGTCATCGCGTTCTCCCGGGCTGTCAGGAACGTTGTCTGTTGGAACGACCACTCTTGCGGCGGCGGGTATGGTTGTCAGCTGGCAGGCGCAACTGCCCTTCAAACACTGTGGTTGCAGGGCCTTCCATCATAACAGGCGCCCCTTCCCCCTGCCATTCGACGACCAGCTTGCCGCCGCGCAGCTCCACTTCCACCCGCTGGTCGAGCAAGCCGCGGACATTGCCGGCAACCACAGCGGCGCAGGCACCGCTGCCGCAGGCCAGGGTCTCGCCGGAGCCCCGTTCGAACACCCGCAGACGGGCATGACTCCGATCGAGAACCTGCAGGAAGCCGATGTTGGCCCGGGCCGGAAAGCGGGGGTGGCGTTCCAGCAGCGGCCCCAGGGTTTCCACCGGAGCCGTGTCAACGTCATCCACCACCAGGACACCGTGGGGATTACCCACGGAGACCGCACTGAGCTCCACGGTCTGGCCATCGACGTCGACCGTATAGACGTCCTTGCGCCGGTCGGCGGCAAAAGGAATCGCCGGCGGATTGAGTTCGGGCACCCCCATGTTGACCATGACCATGCCGTCCTTCCCGACGCGCAGCTCGATCACACCCTTGGCGGTCTGGACCCGGATGACTTTCTTGTTGGTCAGGCGTTGGTCCCGAACGAATCGGGCGAAGCAGCGGGCACCGTTACCACACTGCTCCACTTCCGAGCCATCGGCATTGAATATGCGGTAACGGAAATCCACATCCGGCAAGCCGGGCGGCTCCACCACCAGCAGCTGATCGAAGCCTATACCGAAATTCCGGTCCGCCAGCTCCCGGATCATCTCCGGGCGCAGCCGGAATGGCTGACTGATGGCGTCGACCACCATGAAATCATTGCCCAGGCCATGCATCTTGGTGAACCGGAGGGTCGGGCCCTGCCCGCGTCGCTGCTGACTCATCTCCTGCTCCCCGGTCATTCCGGCAGACAACTTTCAGGGGCGAGCTGGTCCTCCAGGGTTTCCCGGCGGCGAACCACGTGCACCTGGTCCCCGTCCACCATCAGCTCGGGGGGACGGTTACGGGTGTTGTAATTGGAACTCATAACAAAACCATAGGCGCCAGCGGAGCGGACCGCCAGCAAGTCTCCCGCCTGCAACCGCAAATGCCGGTCCTTGCCCAGGAAATCCCCGGTCTCACAGACCGGCCCCACCAGGTCCCAGGCTTTCTCTTCGCCGTTCTTGTGTGGCCGGACCGGAATGATGGACTGCCAGGCGCTGTACAGGGCCGGACGAATCAGGTCGTTCATGGCGGCATCGATGATAGCGAAATTGCGGTGTTCGGTGCACTTGAGGAACTCGACCCGAGTGACCAGGATCCCGGCGTTGGCAGCGATCGAGCGCCCCGGCTCGAGAATCAGTTCCAGGTTGCGATTCCCCAGGCGTTCCGCCAGGGCCTTGACATAGTCCGACGGCTGCGGCGGTTGCTCCTGGTCATAGGTCACACCCAGACCGCCACCCATGTCCAGGTGACGGATCTGTATGCCCTGCTCCGCCAGGACATCGATCAGCGCCAACACCCGGTCCAGGGCATCCAGGAACGGCGATACGGAAGTGAGCTGCGAGCCGATGTGGCAGTCCACACCATGGACCTCAAGGTTCGGCAGGGCTGCGGCCCGGGCATAGACCTGCGGCGCCCCGGCGATATCGATGCCGAACTTGTTCTCTTTGAGACCGGTGGAGATATAGGGATGGGTCCCGGCATCGACGTCCGGGTTGACGCGCAGGGAAACCGGGGCCTTTACTCCCAGCTCGCCGGCCACCTGGTCCAGGCGGTCCAGCTCGGTATCCGACTCCACGTTGAAACAGCGCACCCCCGCCTCCAGGGCCCGCTTCATTTCCCACTTCTGCTTGCCGACACCGGAGAACACCACTCTGCCGGCATCACCACCGGCCCGCAGCACGCGTTCAAGCTCGCCTGCGGACACGATATCGAAACCGGCCCCGAGTCGGGCCAGCACGTTCAGTACCGCCAGGTTGCTGTTGGCCTTGACCGCATAGCACACCAGGTGCGGACGACCCTCGAGTGCACTGTCATAAGCCCGGTAATGGCGCTCGAGGGTGGCCCGGGAATAGATGTAGGCAGGCGTGCCAAAACGCTCGGCGATTTCGGAGACAGGGACGTCTTCGGCGTAGAGCTCGCCGTTACGGTAGTTGAAGTGGTCCATGGATATCCTGATTCGTTAAACGGGTCGCGACTGCTCAGTTATCACTCTGCTCACGGTCTTCGTCGGCCTGGCCGTCGTCGGTCACGGCCCGGACCGCCCCGGAGGCGGCTGCCCCGCTCTGGTCGCGGTACAACGGGCCCTTCTGGCCACAGCCTGCCAGTAACAGGGTAAACACGAGGCTGAAGATCGCAAAAAGTCGAAAAGGCATGGGCGCCCCCGGAAAGTTGCTTTCGCGCAGTATACCTGACACCCATGGCTGCGGGCGAGACACGGCATCGGACCGGGAGGTTCTTTTCCACGGTGGTATCAGTATCATGGAGCCATTGTCTGACACCCGAGGCTATCCACACGTGAAAGAATTCGTGATTCGCCGCTACCGGCCAGACCACCCGACACAGGATGCCCGCCAGACTCTGCTGAGGATCGATGACGAAGGCACCGTAGTGCATATTGATCATCAGGCCGGGGCGGTCCTGGGTTACCAGGCCGGTGAGCTGGTGGGGCAACCGGTCCATCGCATCCTGGCCTCCCGCCAGGACGACCCGTTCGCGCCGCTGAACCGCCACCAGATCGAAGATGGCCAGCAAATCCTGGTGACCTTCCGGCACCGGGAAGGCTTCTTCTTTACCGCCCGGCTCAGTCTCAGGCAGGCCATTCACGATTCCGACCAGGCAGCGCGGGCCACCATCGCCCTGGCTGACGCTGCGCGCGTGGATCCCTGCCTTCTGAAATCCGCTGAGGACCTTGCCCGGTTCGGACTCTGGGAACTGGATATCGCCAGCAACGAAATGACCTGGAGTGAAGGTATCTACCAGCTGCTGGAGCTGCGTCCGGGTCTGGACCTCACCCCGGATCAGGCCTTGTTCTATTGCCAGGCTGGCCAGTCCAGGGTCCGGGCGCTGTTCCGGCGCTGCATACGCACCGGTCAGCCATTTTCCCTGGAACTGAATGTACTGACGGCACGGCAAAAGCAGCGCCGTATGGTTCTGGATGGCCGGGCACTGCGCAACGGTGGGCGCATCCGCCGTCTGGTGGGCACCCTGGTGGATCGCACCGCGATCATGGAACAGGAAAAGGCCCTCGATCATTGCCATCGGATCATGGAAGCCGCCGGGCAGGCAACCCCTGACCTGGTGGCTGCGGTAGACACCCGGCTGACGCTCCTGCACTGCAACCAGTCCTACGCCAGCCAGTTTGCCCGGACCTTCGGAAAGACGCCTGCCGCCGGTGACAATCTCAGAGAACTGCTGAGGGAGCACCCCAACGAACGCCGGCTGATCGAGCGGCTCTGGCAGCGGGCGTTCGAACGCGGCAGCTTCGTGGTGGAGATGCCCCTGACCCATCAGAATCGCGATCTGCCCGTCCACGAATTTCACTACCAGCGCCTGACCAGCGCCCAGGGCGACATCCTCGGCGCCGTTCACGTTGGCCGTAACACCCATACCCGGATCAGCCAGAACGACGCCGGCGACCGGATCCGCCGCGACCCGGTCACCGGCCTGATGAAGCGCCGGGAATTCTTCGCCCGCCTGCTACGGATCCTGGAACAGAAAACCCACCGTGACAGCATCGACAGTTTGCTGTATCTGGACCTGGATGACTTCAACCGATTCAACGAAACCGCGGGCAGTGGCACCTGCGACCGTTACCTGCGCGAGCTGGCCGGAAATCTGGGGATACGGATACGGCAACAGGATACCCTGGCCCGGTTATCCGGGGACACTTTCGTACTGCTGATCGAGAACTGCCCGGAGCCCCGGGCCCGTAAAATTGCCGACGATATCCGGGAACTGGTTCGCGGCTTTGTCTTCGAATGGCAGGGCAGCAGGCTGCAGACCACCGTCAGCGGCGGTCTGCTGGTAATCGAGAACGGATTTCCGAACGATCCGGAAAAACTGCTGATCCAGGCCGCCGACCTGTGTCATACCGCCAAGACCTCCGGTCGCAACCGGATCCACACGGCCAGGGCTATCGCCTCCGGCATGGACGAGGACCTGATTGCCAAACGGCTCGATCAGATCCGGGAGGCCCTGGACAACGGCCGGCTGCTGCTCGAATACCAGGCGCTGAAGCCCGTTGCCAGCGCCACCTGGGGTGACCATATCGAGATATTGTGCCGTATCCCGGCGCTCCGGGACGGCCAGATCCAACTTCAGCCGGACCAGTTCCTGCCGGTCACCGAACGCTTTGATCTGGCCAAACGCCTGGACCGTCAGGTGATCCGCCAGACCCTGGACTGGCTGTCGCAACACAGGCTGCTGGAGCCGCGCCTCAAGTATTGCGGCTTCAACCTGTCCATCACCAGTGTGCTCGATGATACCTTCCCCGACTTTCTGGAAGCCGAACTGGCCAACTCGCCATTCTCGCCGGAATACTTTTGCCTGGAAATCCGCGAGGAACATGCCACCCAGTATCCGGACGACGTCGCCATTCTGTGCGACGCCCTGCACAGGGTCGGCTGCCGGGTGGCACTGGAAGGGGCGGGAGCCTCGGTGGAAAGTTACAGCCTGGCGGCAGAACTGCCCGTGGACATCATCAAGCTGGACCGCAGGATGATGGAAAAGCTGGAGGAGGACCCGGTGCAACAGGTGATGGTGGAAGCCTTGCACCGGATCGCCGAGGCGGCAGGGAAAACCACGGTCGCGACCCATATCGAAAGCGACCACACCTTGCGGAGTGTGCGGACCCTCGGGATCCACTTCGGCCAGGGCTCCTACCTGGAAGATCCCCGGCCACTGGAGGACCTGACGCCAGCCGTGGTGGGCCTCTCCTCCGGCCACCCGGGCGCCTGACCCGGACGCCGGAGATCCCGCTCAACCCATCAGTTTGCGGGCCCGGCCAACTGCCGCGCGCACCTGCTCCGGCGCCGTACCGCCCAGGTGGTTGCGGGCCTGGACCGAGCCTTCGAGGGTGAGCAGATCAAAGACATCCTCGCCGATCACATCCGAAAACTGCCGCAACTCCTCCAGCGTCATGTCGGATAGGTCCCGCCCCTCAGCCACACCAAAGGCCACCGACTTGCCAACGATCTCGTGGGCATCCCGGAAAGGCACTCCTTTCCTGACCAGGTAGTCCGCCAGGTCGGTGGCGGTGGAAAAACCCCGCTTGGCCGCCGCCCGCATATTGTCTGCCCTGGCCCGGATCGCCGGAATCATGTCCGCGTAGGCCTTCAGGCAGCCCTTGACGGTATCGATGGTATCGAACAGCGGCTCCTTGTCTTCCTGGTTGTCCTTGTTGTACGCCAGCGGCTGGCTCTTCATCAGGGTCAGCAGGCTGACCAGGTGACCATTGACCCGACCGGTCTTGCCTCGCACCAGCTCCGGCACATCCGGATTCTTTTTCTGGGGCATGATGGACGAACCGGTGCAGAAGCGGTCCGGCAGATCGATGAAATCGAACTGGGCCGAGGTCCACAGTACCAGCTCCTCGCTGAACCGGGACAGGTGGGTCATCAACAGTGCCGCAAAGCTGCAGAACTCGATGGCGAAGTCCCGGTCACTGACCGAATCCAGACTGTTCTCGGTGGGCCGGTCAAAGCCCAGCAGCCGGGCGGTCATGTCCCGGTCGATGGGATAGGTGGTGCCCGCCAGGGCAGCAGCACCCAGGGGCATCACGTTGACCCGCTTGCGGCAGTCCTGCAGGCGCCCGGCATCACGGACCAGCATTTCGTACCAGGCCAGCAGATGGTGGCCAAAGGTGACCGGCTGGGCAGTCTGCAGGTGGGTGAAGCCGGGCATGATGGTGTCGGCCTCACGCTCGGCCAGATCCAGCAGACCGGCCTGCAGGCGCTTCAGTTCCCCGGCGATGACGTCGATCTCGTCGCGAAGATAAAGGCGGATATCGGTGGCCACCTGGTCATTGCGGCTGCGGCCGGTGTGCAGCTTCTTGCCGGTGATGCCGATACGGTCGGTCAGCCGTGCCTCGATATTCATGTGCACGTCCTCGAGGCTCACCGACCACTCGAACTTGCCAGCCTCGATGTCGGCCTCCACACCCTTCAGCCCCTCGATGATCTGGTCCCGCTCCTCGGCGGTGAGCACGCCCACTTCCGCCAGCATGGTGGCGTGGGCGATGGAACCGGTGATGTCGTGGTGATACAGGCGCTGGTCAAAACCCACGGATGCGGTGAACCGCTCGACAAAGGCATCGGTGGGCTCGCTGAAGCGCCCGCCCCAGGGTTTTTCGGAGGATGTGGTCTGGTCAGACTTTTTCTGATCCGTCATGGTCTATCTTTCCTGCTGGCGGCCCGGCATCATCTGCGGGCAACGGGTACATTTGATGTGGCGGAATTATAGCATTCTGACTGGTGCAAAGGAGACACCCCTGAACGGCGACAAAAGTGTGAGCAGTCATGATTTCTTCGTCCCGGACCTGTGCCGGGTCCGGGCGGTATTCCTGCTTCTGGTCACCAGCGAACTGTTCGTGCTGGTGCTGTCGATCGTGCAGACCGAAACCGGCTGGATCGACTGGAACTACTTCGGCCTGCTGTCCCTGTTCGTACAGTGGACCACCCTCACCAGCGCCGCCCTGATCTGCCTGCTTCGCAGCCGCCTGGCGCGGATGACGGTGGCCCGCTCAACCCTGCTCATCATTACCATTGTGCTCGCCGATGTCCTCGCCTTCAGCCTGTTTGCCGACCGGGTCCTGTATCCCGAGCCCGGCGTCACGAAGTGGCAGGGCATTGCCAAGAAGCTGCTGGTGGCGTTGCTGATTGTGCTCATGGCGTTGCGCTACTTCTACCTCCAGCACCAGTGGCAGGCCCAGCGGGAAGCCGAGATGGGGGCCCGGCTGGCGGCGCTGCAGGCCCGGATCCAGCCACACTTCCTGTTCAACAGCATGAACACCATCGCCAGCCTGATCGCCACCCGCCCCGAACAGGCCGAGGAAGCCGTGCTGGACCTTTCCGAACTGTTCCGGGCCAGCCTGCGCACCTCCGACCAACTGATTCCCCTGGCCCGGGAGCTGGAACTGTGCCGGCGTTATCTCGCCATCGAGAGTCTGCGCCTGGGTGATCGCCTGCAGGTGGATTGGGCCGTCAGCCCGGGCCTGGAAGACCAGGCCATTCCGCCCCTGACCTTGCAGCCGCTGATCGAGAACGCCATCTACCATGGTATCCAGCCTCGGCCAGAAGGGGGCGTGGCCCGGATTGAAATCTCCGCCCGGGGTGAGTTTGTCTACCTGATGGTGCAGAATCCGAAGCCGGAACAGGACCAGCAACGTCACCGGGGCAACCGCATGGCGCTGGCCAACATTCAGTCACGGTTGCAGGCACTGTTCGGCGAACCGGCCGTGCTCAAGCACAGTCATCAGCACGAAACCTACACCGTGACCCTGCGCCTGCCCCGGCGGAAAGCAAGCCAACAGTAATTGATGAAAGCCAATGAGCAGATCAGACGCCATGACCGCAAACGGCAACCACAACCTGAACATACTGATTGCCGATGACGAACCCCTGGCCAGGGAGCGCCTCCGGCGACTGGTTGGCGCCCTGCCCGGCTACTGCATTTGCGGGGAAGCCGCCGATGGCGGCAGCACTCTACAGAAGGTCGCCGAACTGGAGCCGGACATCCTGTTGCTGGATATCCGCATGCCGGGCATGGACGGCGTGGAAGCAGCGGCTCGGCTGAGCCAGCTGGAGCACCCGCCGGCCCTGGTTTTCTGCACCGCCTACGACCATTACGCCATCCAGGCCTTTGAGGTCCAGGCTGCCGCCTATCTACTCAAGCCGGTGCGCAAGGAAGCTCTGGCCGAAGCCCTGGAGCGGGTCGGCCGGGTCAACCGGGTCCAACGCCAGCAGCTGGCCGACCGCAACAACCACAGGAACAACAAGCTGGCGGTAAAAACCCACCGCGGCACGGAGCTGATCGACCTGGCCGACATCCTCTACTGCGAGGCGGACCAGAAATACGTCACCATCCATCATCTGGGTGGCGAGACGGTGTCCGACTATACCCTCAAGGAACTGGAAACGAGCTATCCCGAACAGTTGTTGAGGGTTCACCGCAATACCCTGGTGGGCGTGCACTTCGTCAAGGCACTGGAGCGCACTGCCGAAGGCCAGAACCGGATCATCCTGCGGGACAGGTCCGAGCGCCTGGCGGTCAGCCGACGCCACGCCGCCCAGGTGCGCCAGTGGTTGCAGGAACACCAGCCCGGCTGACTGCAATTTTCACCACGGGACATTTCTGCCGTCACGCGGTAACCTTGGCGGACATTTTCCCGACTGACAGTGAGTGCCATGTCCAAACGTACCCTTCGCATCGCAACCCGCAGCAGCGCCCTTGCGCTCTGGCAGGCGAAACACATCAAGACCGAACTGGAGTGCCTGCACGACAACGTCAGCGTTGAACTGGTCAAGATCAAGACCCGGGGCGACAGGATTCTGGACGTGCCGCTGGCAAAAATCGGTGGCAAGGGACTGTTCGTGAAGGAACTCGAGGAAGCCATGCTCGACGGCCGTGCCGACCTGGCCGTGCACTCCATGAAAGACGTGCCCATGGAGTTTCCGGAGGGCCTGGGGCTTGTGGCCATCTGCGAACGCGAGGATCCGACTGATGCCTTCGTCAGCAACAAGTACGAGACCGTGGATGCTCTCCCCGACAGCGCCGTGGTCGGTACCGCCAGCCTGCGCCGGGAAGCCCAGCTGCGCGCCTACCGCCCCGACCTGCAGATCAAGGTCCTGCGCGGGAATGTGAATACCCGGCTGGCGAAGCTGGATGCCGAGGAATACGACGCCATCGTGCTGGCCAGCTCCGGCCTCAAGCGCCTGGGTTTCCATAACCGTATCCGTTACTGCCTGCCGGACACCGTCTCCTTACCGGCCGTCGGCCAGGGTGCCCTTGGTATCGAATGCCGGGTGGATGACACCGAACTGCTGGAACTGATCGCACCCCTGAACCACACCGACACGTGGGACCGGGTCAGGGCCGAGCGGGCACTGAACCGTCGCCTCGAAGGCGGCTGCCAGGTACCCATCGCCGCCTACGCCCTGCTGGAAGACGAAGACACCCTCTGGCTGCGCGGACTGGTGGGCGCGGTCAACGGCGAGCAGATTTTCCGGGTGGAAGGCAGAGCACCCCGGGGCGAGGGCGAACGCCTGGGCCGGGAACTCGCCGAAGACCTGCTGGCCATGGGGGCAGACAAGGTACTGGCGGAAATCTATGGTCATACCCCACGCTGATCGGCCTTGCCTGTCCGGCCGGCGGGTCCTGATCTGCCGGCCGGAACCGGAAGCCGGCCGCCTTGCCCGAGCCTTCGAATCCGCCGGAGCCGAAACCCGGGTCCTGCCGCTGATCGACCGGGAACCGCTGCCGGAAACCCCGGAAAACCGCACCACGATCCTGAACCTGGACCAGTTTACCCACGTCATTGTCGTCAGCCCCTACGCCGCCCGCCGGCTGCTGGAGGAAATCGACACCTGGTGGCCCCGGATTCCCACGGGGATCCGCTGGTATGCGGTCGGAGCCGGAACCGCTGCGGTTCTCGCCGGTCACGGCCTGTCGGTGCGCCGGCCAGCGAGCGGCTGGACCAGCGAAGCCCTGCTGGAACTCCCTTCCCTGGCCCGGCCGGAGGGAGAACGGGTATTGATTGCCCGGGGCGAGGACGGCCGTGAACTGATCCGCCAGACCCTGGAATCGAGAGGCGCAAGGGTCACCATGCTGCCCCTGTATCGCCGGTTCTGCCCGGACCATTCCCCGGAGCAAGTGGACCTTGTCCTCGGCCGGTTCGCGCCGGAGGTTATCGTGGCACTGTCCGGGGAAACCCTGAACAATCTCATCGCACTATGTGCGAAGAGCGGCCATAATCTATACGATAGATTACTGATCGTTCCCGCCGAACGTGTGGCCCGGATGGCCCGGGAGGCGGGATTCGAGAAACCGTGTGTACCAGGAAGTCTTGCCGATAATGACATCGTGGCCACTGTTTCAGCACAGCTTTATGGCAGAAACGGTGGCGCCGCAAATAAAACGTAAGGACGCCCGTGACTGAAACAACCGATCAACTGCCCGTTCCCGTTCCCCGGGAACAACCCAGCCGCCAGAAGCTCTGGCCCTTGTGGTTACTCGCGACTGTTGCACTGGTCGTCGCCATTGCCCTGGCCCTGTGGAGCTGGCAGCAATGGCAGGCGCACCAGGCCACGTTACAGACTCTCGAGAGCCTGCAGCAGGATACCCGCCAGCTGGAAGACCTGTATGGCGACCGGGGCAGCCAACAGGCCCGGAGACTCCAGTCCCTGGAGGAAAAACTGGCGGCCCAGCGCGAGCTGATTGCCACCTGGCAACGCCAGATTGACCACAATGCCCGGGAGTTGCTCGAAGCCGGTAACCGCACCCGCACCGACTGGTTGCTGGCCGAGGCGGAATACCTGCTCCGGATCGCCAACCAGCGCCTGCAGATCGAGAAGGACATTGGCGGCGCGATCTCCGCCCTGCGGGCCGCCGACGAGGTCCTGGCCGAGTCCGACGACATCGGCGTCTACCCGGTGCGCCAGCAGCTGGCCCGGGAACTGCTCGCCCTCAAAGGCATTGAAAACGTCGACCGCACCGGCCTTTACCTTACCCTGGAAGCCGGTATCGACAGCGTCAACCAGCTCACCGATCAGGCCCTGATCCACGAGTCGGCCCCCGGATTCGTGGCCGGTGATGGCGGCGCCACCCTGGACGCCACCGAAGGGGGCCCGGGTCTGCTCGCCCAGGCCTGGAGCCAGTTCACCGACACCCTCGGCCGGGTTGTGGTGGTACGCCGGCTGGACGAGCCGGTCAAACCCCTGCTGTCACCGGACCAGAGTGCTTACGCCCGGCTCAACCTCCAACTGATGCTGGAAGAAGCCGAAATGGCCGTCTTGCGGGGCAATCAGGCGCTGTATGAGCGCGCCCTCGGCAAGGCCCGGGGGGCGATCACTGACTGGTACAACCCGGAAAATCCCCGGGTGAAAGCGCTGTCGGATACCCTCGCGGAGCTGGCCAACCGTAACGTTGATCCGGAACTTCCGGACATCAGTAAATCCCTCGACCTTCTCAAGCAACGCCTGGCCGGCCGGCTCGATGGCAATGGCGGCGACGGCGAGGAGACCAGTGCCGGCGCCGGAGGCACGGAATCATGATCCGCCTCTTGCTGATTATCCTGATAGCACTGCTCATCGGTACTGGCCTGGCGCTGGGCCTGCAATACGACCTGGGCTACATCCGGGTGAGCCTGGGCCATTACCTGGTGGAAACCAATTTCTGGGTCGGCCTGGCGCTGTTTGTCGCGCTGGTAGTGCTTACAGTGCTGGCCATCAACCTGATCCGCCGTTTCCGCCAGGGCACCGGCATGATCGCTGGCTGGATTGCACGGGGCAACGAACGCCGCGCCCGACGCCGCACCACCCAGGGACTGCTGGCGTTGGCGGAAGGCAACTGGCCCAGGGCCCGGAAGCTGCTGACCTCCGCCGCCGACAAGGCAGATACGCCCCTGATCAACTACCTGGCGGCAGCCCAGGCGGCTTTTGAGTCCGGCGACCATGAGGCCGTGGATGACCTGCTGCGCCGGGCCTTCGAGAGCACGCCGGGCTCGGACCTTGCCGTGGGCATCACCCAGGCCCAGCTGCAACTGGCGGGCAACCGACTGGAACAGGCACTTGCCACCCTGATACGGTTGCGCAAGGAGTCACCGCATCATCCCTTCGTTCTCAAACTGCTGAAGAACACCTACCTGAGACTCGAGGACTGGCGCGAACTGTCCAGGCTGCTGCCAGAACTGCGTAAGCGGGATGTTCTGCCGGAAGAGGAGTTCCACGAGCTGGAGCGGGAAGTCTGGCACAACCTGCTGGAACAGGCGGCTGAGGAATGTGAGCGGGCCCGCAAGGCAGACCCGGAAGCGTCCCTGGAACCCCTGACCCGCCTGTGGGACGAGCTGCCCGGATTCCTGCGCCGGGATGAATACACCATTCGGGATTACGCCCGCCTGCTGGCCAGACTGGGCGACGAGGCCCAGGCCGAAACCCTGCTGCGCAAGGTACTGCGGAACCACTGGAGTGATGAGCTGATCAATCTTTACGGCCGGATCAAGGGGCATAAACCGGATGAGCAACTACTGCTGGCCGAACAATGGCTCAAGGACCGCCCCAACAACGCCGAACTCCTGCTGGCCCTGGGTCGACTGAGCCTGCGCAACGAGTTGTGGGGCAAGGCCAGGGAGTATTTCGAGACCAGCCTGCGCCTGCGCCGCAGCCGCGAGGCACTGGCAGAACTGAGCCGGCTGAATGCCCACATGGGCGAGCAAGAGCTGAGCATCAAACTGATGATGCAGGAGCTGGCCCAGGATAACGGGCTGCCGGAGCTGCCCATGCCGAAGGCCTAGTCGAGCACCCACTGGCGAGAGTCCAATTCTAAATGGTAACGTAACAGCTGCCTCTGGCCGTACTGATTTCTCTGTGTAGCAGGAAGCGCCCGGATTATTTGGTACAGCCCGAGATTACCTGGACGTAATAAGCAAACAACACGGAGCGTTGTCCCATGGTATTGCCAACCCTTTTTCGCCGCGAAACACTGCCCTGCCACCTCGAAAAGCATACCGGAGGGGTCCAGTGAGAAGCGGTATCACGAACAGCATCCTCAGCCAGGATCCTCCCTGTGGAAACTGTGATTTTCTTGTCGAGGTATACGGCAAGAACCACCCTGACGGGCAGAAACCGGTTGTCTATCAACACCAGGGAGAAGAATTTCCGGGTATCCGTCCAAGAGAAGCAGACGGCAAGCTCGAAGGCCATCGTGCCTCTTTTGCCAAAGGCAGATCCACTCTTCACGTCTGGCCCTGGAAAAATCAGCCTCCGAGCCGGATGATACTGGAGATAGACTCCGAAGAAGGCCCGCCGATCCGATTGTCCCTGCTGGAACAAGCGGAGCAGGCGCAATGGCAAACAGAAAAGGGTCACGAAAATTTACTGGCCCCCATCGTGCCCATGGCCTGGCTGCGGGGCATGGCGGTTGACGGAAAACACCTCACCTGGCCCGTGCTGGCACGGCCCGGGTACCTGTATCTGTTCCGGGAAGGCCGCCTGTGGCGGGAACTGAAGATCACCTGGGAAAACGACCGGCCGGTCTTCCGGGACACACGGCTCTCGGATTACCGGGATGAAGACGGCAAAATCACCGCAGACCAGCGCCATCCGGCTGGCAAGCCCCTGGAGGATATCTGGGTACCCGTCCGGCTGGGTGGCAAGAATCAGTCCATGGAAGCTGCCTTCGCGGAATCCCCCTTGCCCGCTGCCCGTATCAACCGGCTGGAAGCTGATTTTACCCTGCTGCATTACCGTTGCACCCAACTGAAAACGCTGATGCCCTGCAGCCAGCCCGGCATAGGTTTTGCACGAGCAGAGTCACGCTACGCCCACGTTTTCCGCATGGACCAGGTGGAACCCCAGCGGCCAAGGGAGCCGGCCCAGGATGAACTGTTGCTCTGCCTGCAACGACAACCCTACCAGCAAACACTGGGCGACCTGTTCAGTGCCAGCGGTTTCGACTACGCGGGGGCCTTCCGCTGCACCGGGCGGTTCATCGCCGACACCCTGGAGCCACCTCTCAAGGCCGATCCGCTGCACCCGGAGCATGGCCTGCCCAGCCCTGACACTGATGGCAAAATCTGGCTGAGGGACTTGTGCGAGGAGAGCGTCGCCGCCAGCCAGTCCCGGGGGGAAGTCTCCCTGGCCCGGATGCTCTGGCCCCAGGCCGACCCTGAACAACAGCAGGTTCCCTACCAGCCACCGGAAGCCCCGGAACCCAACAACGGGGACGGGGTGTTCCGGGGTACCGCGCTGGCAGAGCTGGAAAACCGGGATCTGCCGGAAGACCTGGACGAACTGCTCACCATCGAAGGCCTCCGGCTGGCCGACGACCTGCAAAGTGGCGCCCTCAACACGCTTATGCTGGCCGGAATGCACAGCGGCGTGAAGGCACTGGATGCAGCCCACCGCGAGATCCACGAATCCATCCGCACGGCCCAGGCCGCGCTGGAAAACAACGACCGTGAAAAACGGAAGCTTAACGAGCAGCAGCGTGAACTGACCCGACGCCGGGCCCGGCAGGCCATCCACCAGCGCTTCATGGCCCAGCGTATGGCACGGCTGAGCAATCCTATAGAGGCCGAACCTGCTGCCCGGGCTACGGCAAATGACCCTGAGCGATGCCATTGCCCAGGGCAAATACATACCGGGGCTGGAAGACCTGACGGCAGACGGTGCCCGCTTCACCCCCGCCAGCCAGCAGGAAGGCCGGATTCCGGTCTGGGTACTGGATCAGGACAAACCCGCCACCGAATCCATCCGCGCCCTCACCCGCGCTGAGAACGCGCTGATACTGGCCCGCCGCGCTGTAGACCAGGCCAACAGTAATGAAATGGAGGCGCAGAACAGACTGGTAGCCGCCCAGAGCCGTTACCACCGGGTGACCGAAGAACTCAAGGCCACCGGGAGCCGGATACGGGATGTGAATGCGGATATCCGTGTCACCGAAAGCGCCACTGAGCAACACAAGCTGCAGTTGGACAGTGCGGAGAACAGCCGGTTGTACAAGGTGCTGAATACCCCTGCTTTGCCGGTTGTGGTGTTGGTTATTGAGGGGGTGAATGTTTGGAGTACTCTTGGAAATATCGACCAAATCACACGAGAGCGCAGTGCGGCAAGATCTATCTCCGGAGGCCTGAGTTCCACTTATGGTACTGGAGTAGCCACCATTCTTCTGGCAGAACGCTTTGCCGATGAACTGGTAAGGCAAAAAGTCTCAACTTTTCTTTCCTACAAATTCAAAGGCGAACCCGCAAAACTGATTGCCAGGCTATTCCGTGCCGAAGCCCTCACTGTCAAAATGTTCCTTGGTGGCATCGGCGGCCTTGCCTTCGCAGGCATCAGCCTCTCCGATACCCTCTATGCCCTGGATATGGGCGACCCTGCCGCGACCGGGCACGGATTGATTACTACCGGGGGTGTTGTCACTACTCTGGCGGCTCTGGTACCGGCGCAAGTGACCTTGCTGGGTATGGGGCCGCTGGGCTGGGTGGGCCTTGGCCTTATACTGGGCGGTGTTGCTCTGGTGGCTACGCTGGAAGACGAGCCCATTGAGAACTGGCTGAGAAATGGCCCCTTCGGCGAGGAAGACGGCCTGCCCCATCTGAAGGGTAATGAGAACGCGACAGAAGCCTATTACCGTCTGGCCAACCTGTTGGCCCACATGCGCCTGACCAAAATTCCCGTGCCGGAAACACTCAGGGAGTGGCGCAAGAAGCAGGGCCACATTGACGATCCGCTGACCGAGGCGACGGACATTGTCCGATTGGAAAGCAATCTGGCCGGACTGGTGGGGGCCCATGGGCTGACGCTGTCCAGCGAACTGAGGCTGATGCAGAAGAAGCAGAAACGAAATGGCCGCTCCACCGTCACAAAATCCCATAATCCCGTGCCGGATACAGAAATGGAAACCCACATACTTTACGAAGGGGCCACACCCACCGGCTATGAAATACTGGTTAAAACCCCACGAAACCATACCGAACCGGCCAAACGGTTGGGTGTGACAACGGGTCGGTACGACGTGAGTTACCACTGGCAGGCGAAAGCCCAGTTCCGGGCGACCCTGCAGGGACAGGAAGTAGCGTTTCCGGCACCCCCACCCAAAGATACAACGCGCTACAATCCCGAGGAGGACAGCCATACTGAAGCTGACTTTGACGATGATAAACAGCTTTACTGGATAAACGGATTCGACACCCCAAGGACCACCTGATGCAGTCGGATGAAAAGACCGGGCAGTCCTATTACGGACGCCACGCCTACCGCTCAGAACAGCTTCCGCAACAAAAGCGCCCTTCCCCGGGTGCTAATGCTGCGGTGCCGTGGTTCAACAGAAAGGTAGACAGAAAACTACCCTGGGGAGCCACCAGGGACGTTGCCCCACAGATTATCCGGCGCCGGCATCGCCCTGAGCCTCTGAGACGGCGCGAGAAAAATCTGAAACCCTTTGGAGATATCGAGTCCTACCAGAAAATTGATCACGAGTACTATCGGCATGCCACGGCAGCATTGCGCACACGAATACTTGTATTCCTCAGTGGATTTGGCCACCCATTCATAATGATCTTCATGATTTTCCCACTGCTGCTAGGGCTAGCAGGTCATTTCTCCCTCAGCTTCTCAGATGAGTCATTAGGGAAGACATTAATTGGCTTTCTTCCTGTGCTGGCCATATTCATGGGACCACTACTAGCCTGTAACCTGATACCAAGGATACTATTCAAACTCTTCCCCAACTGGCTTATAAAACCCGACAAAGGCCCCAAGTGGGAATTCAACCGCCGTACCGGCCTGGTGACCGTCTACCACTACGACCGGAAAGGCTCCTGGGGCAAGACCGGCAAGCCGGAAGAGGAGGTCGCCCCTTTCTACGAGTTTGATGCCTACCTTACCAACGAGGTGATCTACCCCGGGGGCACCGTCCACACCCTTTACCTGGTCAACCGCTACCATCCCATTGTCATTCCCGTCGGCAACCTCATCGGCAAGACCAGCCCGGAGGAATGTTATGCCCTCTGGGACATGCTCCAGAAGTTCATGGACACCAGTCGCCCACTGCCGGATATCCCCCTGTGGGAGGAACACCGGCCCAATGACCCGGTGACCGCCGAACACGACCGGCAGACCCGGCGCCCACCCCGCTACTGGCGGGATATGGACAAGGAAACCTGGAAGCAGAAAAACAAGGAAATGGGCCTGGAAGTTCTGCGCCTCACCACACCGGGGCGGCCCGACATCATGCAAAAGAGCTGGACCTATCAGCCCCGGTATAGGAAGCGAGTGGCTGCCAGTGGTTTGTGACGTGGATGGTTTCTAGCCCCTGGGGGCGTATTCAAGCACATCGGAAAAGAACGCCTGCTGCGGCAGTCCGGCCTCAACCAGCGCATCCATCAGGGTATACACCATAGCGGGTGACCCGCTGGCATGGACTTCCACGTTCTGCCAGTCCATGCCCGAAGCCAGCACGGCACGCACCAGTTGCTCGTGGTGACCGCTCCAGTCGTTGTCCTCATCGTCACCCACCACCGGCACAAAGGTAAAGCGCTCCGACTCTTCATGCCACTGCTGGGCCAGGGAGCGCAGGTACATATCCTCGCGCTTTCGCACCCCCCAATAAAGCTTGACCGGATACCGGTAACCGGCCTCCTGCAGGTAGTCCACCAGACTCTTCATCTGGGCGAATCCGGTGCCGGCGGCCACCAGCAGCAGCGGTCTCTCCGGCACTGCGGCGAGGCAGGCCTTGCCATGGGGCAGCTCCAGGGTAACATCCTGGCCCGATTTCAGTGCATCAACCACATTCTGCGCGGATACCCAGTCGGGGCTGGCCTGGATGTGCAGCTCAATCAGCTCCGCCGACGGACTGCTGGCAATGGAAAAATAACAGGGGTCCGCATCCGGCAGATTCACCGACAGGTATTGCCCGGCATGAAAAGACAGCTCCCGGCGGCGGTGAATCGCCAACTCCACCCGGTAAACGTCGTGGCTGATGGACCGGACATCCACCACCTTTGCCTGCACCTTGCGGGGCTGATTGTTTCCTGCTGCCATAACGGCGGTTATCTCCAGTTCCAGGTCAGCGAGCGCGTGGGTTCGACACATCATCAACCGCTCGCCAATCGAAATTTCACGTTGATTACGGGTATTCAGGGCCGGCCCGGACAGCAACCGCGCCTCACAGATCTCACATACCCCGTTGCGACAGGCGGCCGGCACGGCAATACCTGACCGGGCTGCGGCACCGAGCAGATCGGCACCGGGATCCACCGGATAACGCAATCCTGAGGGCCACAGCACTATCCGATGCAAATGCCTATCCTTCTCAATCAGGGCAGGAGCCCGGAATTTCAATCCCCAGGCTATCCCAGATGTCATCGACTCTCTGTTTCACTTCGTCGGTCATGGCAATGGGCACGCCCCACTCCCGGTCGGTTTCACCGGGCCACTTGTTGGTGGCATCCATCCCCATCTTTGAGCCAAGACCCGACACCGGCGAGGCGAAATCCAGGTAGTCGATCGGCGTATTCTCCACCATCGTGGTATCCCGCGCCGGGTCCATCCGGGTGGTGACTGCCCAGATCACATCTTCCCAGTTGCGGGCATTCACATCGTCATCAGTGACAATAATGAACTTGGTGTACATGAACTGCCGCAAAAACGACCATACCCCCATCATGACCCGTTTGGCATGGCCGGGGTACTGCTTCTTCATGGTGACTACGGCAAGCCGGTAGGAACAGCCTTCCGGCGGCAGGTAGAAGTCCACAATCTCCGGGAACTGCTTCTTCAGGATCGGAATAAACACCTCGTTCAGCGCCACGCCCAGGATGGCGGGCTCATCGGGCGGGCGACCGGTGTAGGTGCTGTGATAGATCGGGTTCCGGCGGTGGGTGATCCGCTCCACGGTAAACACCGGGAACCGGTCCACCTCATTGTAATAACCGGTATGGTCACCAAACGGCCCCTCCGGCGCCATCTCGTCCGGATAGATAAACCCCTCCAGCACGATCTCGGCACTGGCCGGCACCTGCAAGTCACTCAACGCGGCCGTCACAAGCTCCGTCCGTGACCCTCTGAGCAGGCCGGCAAAGGCATACTCGGACAGGGTATCCGGCACCGGCGTCACCGCCCCGAGAATCGTGGCCGGGTCCGCACCGAGCGCCACCGCCACCGGATAGGGCTTACCCGGACTGGCCTTCTGGAACTCCCGGAAATCCAGCGCACCACCCCGATGGCTGAGCCAGCGCATAATCAGCCGATTACGGCCGATCACCTGCTGCCGGTAAATCCCCAGATTCTGCCGCTCCTTGTGCGGCCCACGGGTAATCACCAGCGGCCAGGTCACCAGCGGACCGGCATCGCCCGGCCAGCAGTGCTGAACCGGGATCTGGTAAAGATCCACCTGATCCTTCCCGATCACCACCTCCTGACAGGGCGCCGAACGGAGCACCTTCGGGCTCATCCGCATCACCTGCTTGAAGACAGGCAGCTTCTCGATGGCATCCCTGAAGCCCTTGGGCGGATCCGGCTCCTTCAGGAAAGCCAGCAACTTGCCAATCTCCCGCAGCGCCGTGACATCATCCTGCCCCATTCCCAGCGCCACCCGCTTCGGAGTCCCGAACAGATTGGCCAGCACCGGCATGTCATACCCTTTCGGATTCTCGAACAACAACGCCGGCCCACCTGCCCGCAGGGTGCGGTCACAGATCTCGGTCATCTCCAGGCGGGGATCGACTTCCACGCTGATCCGTTTCAGCTCACCCAGCTTCTCCAGCTGGTTGATGAAGTCACGCAGGTCGTTGTATTTCATCGTGTGCTCCGTTCTGTATCGGCCTATAGGTACGGAGTGACTCGTCGCCTGGACTGCCGGTGCAGTGCCGACACGAGGTGGGGAATCAAGTAAAGTGCGCGCACAGTGTCTGGTCGGCAGTGGCGGGGATGGCCTCCCCGGACTGTGTCTTGCCAGGGATGGCAAGACCAAGCCTACAGGGACGTATTCACGGCGTGTCCGGGGAGGCCATCCCCGGTACTGCCCGCCCCCGCAGGCTCAAGCGCAAAGCTGGTTAGCGGCGCTTCATGGACTGGAAGAACTCTTCGTTGGTCTTCGTGTCCTTCAGCTTGTCCAGCAGGAACTCGATCGCCGCAGTATCGTCATCCATGGAATGCAACAGCTTGCGCAGGATCCAGATACGCTGGATATCCGCCTCGGACATCAGCAGATCCTCGCGGCGAGTACCGGAGCTGCGGATATTGATGGCCGGATAAACCCGCTTCTCGGCGATCTTGCGGTCCAGGTGCACCTCCATATTACCGGTACCCTTGAACTCCTCGTAGATCACCTCATCCATCTTGGAACCGGTATTCACCAACGCCGTCGCCAGGATAGTCAGACTACCCCCCTCTTCCACGTTCCGGGCGGCACCGAAGAACCGCTTCGGCTTCTCCAGGGCGTGGGCATCCACACCACCGGTCAGCACCTTGCCGGAGGACGGAATCACCGTATTGTAGGCCCGGGCCAGACGGGTAATGGAATCCAGCAGGATCACCACATCCTTCTTGTGCTCGACCAGGCGCTTGGCCTTCTCGATGACCATCTCGGCCACCTGCACGTGACGGGCCGGTGGCTCATCAAAGGTCGACGCCACCACTTCACCACGCACGGTGCGCTGCATTTCCGTCACTTCCTCCGGACGCTCATCAATGAGCAGCACCATCAGGTGACATTCCGGGCTATTGCGGGTAATCGACTGGGCAATGCCCTGCATCAACAGCGTCTTACCAGCCTTCGGCGGAGACACTATCAAGCCGCGCTGGCCCTTACCGATCGGAGCCACCAGATCCAGCACCCGGGAAGACAGATCCTCGGTACTGCCATTCCCGGCTTCCAGGACCAGACGCTCCTGGGGAAACAGCGGTGTAAGGTTCTCGAACAGAATCTTGTTACGTGCGTTGTCCGGCTTGTCAAAGTTGATCTCGTTGACTTTCAGCAGGGCAAAGTAACGCTCGCCGTCTTTCGGCGGGCGGATCTTGCCGGCAATGGTGTCGCCGGTACGCAGGTTGAATCGACGGATCTGGCTGGGGGAGACATAGATATCATCCGGCCCCGCCAGGTAGGAGGCATCGGCGGAACGGAGGAAGCCGAAACCGTCCTGCAGAATCTCCAGTACACCGTCGCCGTAGATGTCTTCGCCACTCTTGGCATGTTTTTTCAGGATGGTGAAGATCACATCCTGTTTGCGCGAACGAGCCAGGTTATCGAGGCCCATTTCTTGCGCAATTTCGAGCAATTCGGGCATGGATTTCTGCTTGAGTTCAGTAAGATTCATAGTTTGTTGGATTATCAGGAATGGAAGTAAACGAGTGTTGGAATGACAGGGGCGCCCCTGAACGTATTGAACAAATAAAAGCTGAAACAGGTGCTGGCCAGATGGAGCAAGCCGGTGTTGTGGATTCCGGAATAGTTTGCTGAAGCCAGTAGAGTGGGAACAACCGTTCGCCGGGCAAGGAGGATCATCGGCCACCTTGGCTGCGAATGTCAAGTGCACTGGCCAAAATCAGAGCAAATTACTATGAAACGGGGGTAAGACTGGCCTGATACCTCCCCCTCCGGGGTTACTCCCCTTCCAATATGCCCCGCCAATACGGATACTGAAGAAAACTCCATCACCTCCAGTTTTCACAATCCGGAGCCCAGCCATGAGCAGCGAAAGCACCAACGAATTCAGGCCCCTGAACCTGGCCATCCTTACTGTCTCCGACACCCGCGGACCGGAACAGGACACCTCGGGCCAGTTCCTGGAGGACAGCACGGTGGAAGCCGGCCACAACCTGGTTGCCCGCCGAATCCTGCCGGATGACATCTACCTGATCCGGGCAATGATGTCGGCCTGGATCGCTGATCCGGAGATCCACGTGGTGATCATTACCGGCGGCACCGGCTTCCATGAACGCGACAGCACACCGGAAGCTGTGGGGGCGCTGCTGGACAAATCCATCGAGGGTTTCGGCGAGGAGTTCCGGCGTCTCTCCGCCGAGGAAATCGGCTCGTCGACTGTCCAGTCCCGGGCCTTTGGCGGCCTGGCCAACCACACAGTGATCTTCTGCCTGCCCGGCTCCACCAGCGCCTGTCGCACCGGCTGGGACGGCATCCTGAAGAGCCAGCTGGACAGCCGACACCAACCCTGCAACTTTACCGCCCTGACCCTGCGCAAACCGGCGAATGACGCGTTCCCCCGCTTGCAGCAGGTCATTGGCAACCGGGCAACCAGATAACAGGAGCTGACCTATGGCAGGCCAAAACCTGACTTCCGTTGATGATGCCATCGCCCACATTCTGGACCGGGCACCGGAGATTTCCTGGGTGGAAACCGTACCGCTCACCGAGAGCCTTGGGCGTGTGCTGGCTGAAAACCTGCACGTGCCGGCCGATGTTCCGCCGGCTGATAACAGCACGGTGGATGGCTACGCTATCCGCAAGGCCGACCTCAAGTCCGGTCAGCCGATCCCGGTTTCCGGCCGCTTTGCCGCCGGCGAGGCCCCCGGCCCCCTGGCCGAAGGCACCGCAGCCAGGATTTTCACCGGCTCGGAGATCCCCGAGGGGGCCGATGCGGTGGTGATGCAGGAAGGGGTGGAAGTGAGCGACGACGGCATTCTCGTTCAGGCCGAGGTTGGCAAGGACCAGAACATCCGCACTCGGGGTCAGGATCTGAAACAGGGCGATATGGCCCTGATCAGGGGTACCCCGATCCGCCCGCAGGAAATGGGGCTGATCGCTTCCATGGGCTTTGCCGGGGTGTCGGTCCTCGCCCGCATGAAAGTGGCAGTGCTCACCACTGGTGACGAACTGGTGGACCCGGGCCAGCCGCTCGCCCGCGGCCAGATCTACAACTCCAACCGCTTCACCCTGCTCGGCCTGCTGGCCCGGGCCGGCTGCGAGGTCACCATCTGCGAAACCCTGAAAGACAACCGGGAAGCGACACGGGAGGCCCTGAAGCGCGCCGCCTCCGGGGCGGACCTGGTGATCACCAGCGGTGGCGTCTCGGTAGGTGAGGAAGACCATGTCCGGGCGGTGCTGGAGGAGCTTGGCCAGCTTTCACTCTGGCGACTGGCCATCAAACCGGGCAAGCCACTGGCATTCGGTGCTATTGACGGCACCCCCATTCTGGGCCTGCCAGGCAACCCCGCGACCGTTCTGGTGACCTTCCTCATTGTCGGCATGCCTTATATCCGGAAATGCCAGGGACGTCACAGGACCTGGCCTGTGGGCGAACGGGTACCGGCAGGCTTTGAGGTGGAATCCCCTTCCATCCGCCGGGAATTCGTGCGGGCTCGCAAAGAGGTATCGGGCGACGAGCTCCAGATTGTTTGCTATCCGGACCAGAGCTCCGGCGTCCTCAGCTCCGCCTGTTGGGCCGATGGGCTTGCCGTGGTTCCGGAGAACACGACGGTAAAGGCCGGAGACGAGCTGACCTATTACTCATTTGCGGAGCTGTTGAGCTGATCATGAGCACTGAAACACTGACTGTGCGCTTCTTCGCACGCCTGCGGGAAGAGCTGGACACCGAAAGCCTGAAACTGCGGGCATCGCCGGACCTGACCGCCGGTGACATTCTCGCGCAGCTGACGGCCAGGGGCGGCCCCTGGGCCCGGCTGCAGGGCGACCAGCCGGTCATGATCGCGGTGAACCAGGTGATGGCCAAGCCGTCGACCCCGGTCAAGGCCGGGGACGAGGTGGCCTTTTTCCCACCGGTTACGGGAGGCTGAAATGATCTCTGTTCAGACTGATGATTTTGATCCGGCAGTGGAGTACCAGGCACTGCGGGACAGTGGTGCAGGAACCGGAGCAATTACGACGTTTACCGGACTGGTGCGGGACAGCGGCGATCTCCAAGGGGTGACCGGGCTGTATCTGGAGCATTACCCGGGGATGACCGAGCAGGTGATCCAGGGGCTGATTGATCAGGCCTCCCAGCGCTGGGAGGTGCGCGAGGCACGGGTGATTCACCGGGTCGGACGGCTCGCTCTGTGTGACCAGATTGTCTTTGTAGGAATTTGCAGTGCCCACAGAGGCGACGCCTTCGCCGCCTGTGAATTCATCATGGATGCACTGAAAACCTCGGCGCCGTTCTGGAAGAAGGAGATTACCGGGGACAGTGAGCATTGGGTGGAGCAGAAGGCTTCTGACCGGGACCGGTCACAGGCCTGGGGTTGATTCCCCGGAGGAGTGGCTTACTCAAGACAATAAAAACCGCCCGTGAATCTTGTTCAGGGGCGGTTTTCCGGCAGCAACGGTATCAAAGGTTGCTATCGAGGAAGGCTGCCAGCTGGGATTTGGACAGGGCGCCAACCTTGGTTGCGTCAACGTTGCCGTTCTTGAACAGCATCAGCGTCGGGATGCCGCGAATGTTGAACTTGGGCGGGGTCTGCTCGTTTTCGTCGATGTTCAGCTTGCAGACCTTCAGTTTGCCTTCGTACTCGTCGGCAATCTCTTCCAGGACCGGCGCGATCATCTTGCAGGGGCCACACCACTCGGCCCAGTAGTCCACCAGTACGGGAACGTCGGACTTCAGTACATCCTGCTCGAAAGAAGCATCGGTGACATTTACGATATTTCCGCTCATTACCTTTTCCTGATTCAGGCACCGCCGGAGCTGTACCGCGCGGTTGCGCGAGCCGGCAGGGTGCTGTTGACTGTAGCCTGAAGGCTGCCGAAAAACAGCCGTTCAACCTGCTTGGGTTAACCAATACTTTACGCGATAGATCAGCCCGATGTGAAGCGGTAGATCCCACACTATTCATCGCCACGATACTGATACCGGTCAGATTATCCGGTCGTTCTGTTACTGACAGGCCGGAGACAGATGGCTTATAGTACCCCGCAAGTTCACCGCACAAGGATTTCCGACGACGTGACGGCCGAAGACAACGCCGAATACGCTGCACAGGGCCCGGAAATGCTGGCAGCCATTGATATGGGCTCCAACAGTTTCCACATGGTCGTGGCCCGGCTGGTACACGGAGAAATCCGTACCCTGGAAAAAATGGGCGAGAAGGTGCAGCTGGCTGCTGGCCTGGACCAGTATAACCGCCTCACAGAGGACGCCCAGGAACGCGCACTGGAATGCCTGAGCCGGTTCGCCCAGCGGCTGCAGGGGATGCCCCCTGAGGCAGTCCAGGTGGTGGGTACCAATGCCCTTCGGGTGGCCCGCAACGCTCACCAGTTCATGAACCGTGCCGAGGAAGTCCTGGGCTATCCGGTTGAAATCATCGCCGGCCGGGAGGAGGCCCGCCTGATCTATCTGGGCGTTTCCCATACCCTGTCCGACGACATCGGCCGGCGCCTGGTGGTCGATATTGGCGGCGGCAGCACCGAGTTCATCATTGGCCAGCGATTCGAGCCGCAGGAGCTGGAAAGCCTGCACATGGGCTGTGTCTCTTTCCGTAACCGCTACTTCCCCGACGGCAAGATCACCCGGCGCCAGATGGACCGGGCGGTGACCCACGCCGAGCAGGAGTTGCTGAATATCCGCCAGCATTACCGGAACGTGGGCTGGCAGAGCGCGGTCGGCTCCTCCGGCACCATCAAGGCAATTGCCAGCGTCCTGACGACCCTGAAGATCACCGATGGCACCATCACCCGTGCCGGCATGCAGGAGTTACGCAAGCGACTGGTGGATATGGGCAAGACCGACAAACTTGGCGACCTGGGGGTCCGTTCGGACCGACAGAGCATCTTCCCCGGCGGTTTTGCCATTCTGATGGGGGCCTTCCAGTCTCTGGGCATTGAGGACATGACCTTTGCCGATGGTGCCCTGAGAGAAGGCCTGCTCTATGACATCGTCGGACGGATCCAGCACGAGGACGTGCGCGAACGCACCATTTCCGCGCTTCAGGAACGCTATCACGTGGACCAGGCCCATGGTGCCGCCGTGGAAGCAACCGCCGTGGCGGCCTGGGAGCAGGTTGCCGATTACTGGGGCCTGCGCACCGCCACGGATGAGGAAGTACTGCGGTGGGCCTGCCGGCTGCATGAGATCGGCCTGACCATTTCCCACAGCCAGTACCACAAGCACGGGGCCTACCTGCTCCGTTACTCCGATCTTCCGGGCTTCAGCCAGCAGTTCCAGCGGGACCTGGCGACACTGGTCCGGGGCCATCGGCGCAAGTTTGCACCGGCCATTTTCGAAGGGCTCGATCCGGAGGATACGTCGCGGCTGCGCCGCCTGTGCATCCTGGTTCGGCTGGCCGTGTTGCTGCAGCATCCCCGGAATATGGAGCCTCCGCCGGAGTTCCGGCTGGAACCGGGTAATGACAAGCTGACGATCACTTTCCCCGACGGCTGGCTCGATGACCGGCCATTGACCCTGGCTGACCTCCGGAACGAACGGGACTATCTGGCCCGACAGGATTTCACGCTGGAGGTCAATCCGGACTAACCGGTAAGCTCTTCTTCCAGGGTTTCCACAGTCTCGCTGATGTCCAGCCACTGCGCCTCGACTTCCTCAAGGCGCCGGCTGGTGTCGGCCTGGCGGGCGAGCAATTCATTCAACCTGGCCTTTCCCGCTTCCTCGTACAGGCCCGGATCCGACAGGTCTTGTTCCAGTTGCACCTGCGTCTGCTGCAGTTGCTCCATCTCTTTCTCGAGACTCGCCTGCTGTTTCCGGTAGGGGCTGAGCTTCTTGCGAATCTCCGCTTCCATGCGCTTGCGCGCCTTGCGGTCGTCGGCACTCTCGCCCACGCCATTGGCAGCACGGGCCGTGGTTGCCCCCGCTGCCTCCCGCCGGGGGGCCTCACCCTCGTCCCGTTCCTTGCGACGGTCAGCCAGCCAGCGTTCGTAATCCTCCAGATCGCCGTCGTACCCGGAGACCCGGCCGTCATTGACCAGCCAGAAATTGTCGACGGTATTACGCAGCAGGTGTCGGTCGTGGGAAACCACCACAATGGCACCCTCGAAATTCTGCAGGGCCATGGTCAGCGACTGCCGCATTTCCAGGTCAAGGTGGTTGGTGGGCTCATCGAGCAGCAACAGGTTGGGTCTTTGCCAGGCGATCACCGCCAGAGCCACCCGGGCCTTTTCGCCACCGGAGAACGAGTGGATCGGGCTCAGCGCCTCGTCGCCATGGAAATCGAAACCGCCCAGGAAATTGCGGATGCTCTGCTCCGGCGCCTTCGGCGCCAGGCGTTGCAGATGCAGAAACGGGCTGGCATCCAGATCCAGGGACTCGAGCTGGTGCTGGGCGAAGTAGCCGATCGCCAGATGCTCGCCACAGGTTCGCTCACCGGCCAGCATTGTGCGCTCGCCCCGGAGGGTATCCATCAGGGTGGACTTGCCGGCACCGTTGGGGCCCAGCAGACCGATGCGGCTGCCCGGCAGCAGGGTCAGATTGATATTGTCCAGGATTACGCTTTCACCATAGCCGGCCTGCCCGTTGCGAATGGACAGCAAGGGGTTGGAGACCTTTTCCGCCACCGGGAATTCGAAGCTGAACGGAGAGTCGATGTGGGCCGGGGCAATGCGCTCCATCCGCTCCAGGGCCTTGACCCGGCTCTGGGCTTGCCGGGCCTTGGTGGCCTGGGCCCTGAACCGGTCGATAAAGCGCTGGATCTCGGCAACCCGGGCCTGCTGGCGCTCATAATTGGCCTGTTGCTGGGACAGACGCTCGCCACGCTGGCGCTCGAAGGCCGAGTAGTTGCCGGTGTATAGCTCCAGCTTATGCTGATCAAAGTGCACCACGTGAGAGGCCACCCGATCCATGAAGTCCCGGTCGTGGGAAATGAACAGCAGTGTCCCGGGATAGCGCCGCAGCCAGTTCTCCAGCCACAGGCAGGCATCCAGATCCAGGTGGTTGGTGGGCTCGTCCAGCAACAACAGGTCCGAGGGCCGCATCAGCGCCCGGGCAAGGTTCAGGCGAATCCGCCAGCCACCGGAGAAGGCCGAAACCGGTCGTTCGGCATCGCCATCGGCAAATCCCAGGCCACGGAGAAGCGACTCGGCCCGGCGTGGCGCTGACCAGGCCTCATGCACATCCAGCTCGCCGTGGATCCTGGCTGCGGCATGATCGTCGCCGGCCGCTTCGGCCTTCGCCAGTTCGGACTCCATCCGCCTCAGTTCCCGGTCGCCATCGAGCACAAAATCCCGCGCGCTGCGTTCTGACGCTGCCACTTCCTGGGCCATGTGGGCGATGCGGCAGCCCCCGGGCAGGGAAACACTGCCCTGCTCCGGCGCCAACTGACCCAAAAAGAGCTGGAAAAGGCTGGATTTACCGGCACCATTGGCACCTACGATGGCAACTCTCTGGCCCGGCTGAACCGTGAGATTCACGGATTCTAGCAACCAGACACCACCCCGTTGTAAACTGAGTTCAGTAATCGTTAACATAAATCCATTTTATCAGCGTAAGATGGTCAGGGCAGGTTCAGCGTGGAATTACCGGAGAAACTGGAACCGGACAACCCGATTTGGCGTTTCGCCCTGGCATTCTGGCGAATGCCCGGTGCCCAGCGAACCTGTCTTGCGCTCCAGGATCAGGGCTGGAACGTTACACGGATTCTATGCGCTGGCTGGCTGGCCCTTGAAGGCAGACCATACAGCGGCACAGAGCACGTTACGGTAACAGAGTGGCGCCAGCATGTAACCGGTGCTTTGCGGGCAGTGCGCAAATATCTCCCCAAAGGCCACGAACCCAGTCAGGACCTTCGCGAAGGTGTTGCCGGCCTTGAACTGCAGGCCGAGCAGCTGGAACTGGCCCTGGCCTGGCAAAAACTTGCAACCGAGACTCCGGACAAGGCCCATATGACTGGACATGCCCGGCTGATCCGAAACAACCTTGCCACCGCTGCCTGCCGGCCGGAACAGGCCTCCGATGCAGCAGCTGAGCTGAATACACTGGCCGACATTCTGGCCTCATTCTCCAATGGAGACACCCAGCCATGATGATGAAATGGCTCATCCGGCTCTCGTTTCCGGCCCTGGCATTTCTTCTGGTTCTGATGTTCTTCGGAATTGACGATCCCCGGGAGGTATCCCAACCCGTAGCAGACAATCAGGAACCCGAGCAGGAAATTCCTGCGTTTGAAGGCCTGGTACCCTCCCCCGTGCCGACCGAAGGCCCGGAGATCATTTTCAAATGGCAGGACACCGACGGCAACTGGCACTATGCCGACCAGCCACCGGCCCGGGGGCCCTGGAACACACTGGCCATTGAACGCCCGGACAAGGCCCGCGCGGGTTCCCCGGCCCAGGATTCTGAAAGCGACTGGCAATCCCCCTACAGCGCGCCCTTTTCCCTGGGCCCTACCGCCGGTAGTAACGGCAGCTGACAGAAAGGGTCGGGTTCCTTAACACATGTTCAGTGGCATCTCGCGCCGGAACCCGTTACCTTCTGTATTTCAATAATGACAATCCGGGAGTGTCGCTCCCGCGCACTTACGTAAACCGTTAAGGACTCAGTAATGAAGAAAACCCTGCTTGCATTGGCCATGGCCGGTGTCGTCACCGGTTGTTCCACTCCACCGGAAGCTCCCGAAGATCCCAAGCTGGAATCCACCGAGCAGAAGGTCAGTTACGGTATGGGCCTGGTGCTCGGTGAGCGGATGAGCAACGACCTGCCGGATCTGCAGATGGACCAGTTCCTGCAAGGCATCCAGCACGGCCATGCCGGAGACGAGGAAACCAGGCGCCTGACCCGGGAGGAAATCCAGCAAGCCCTGGTGGCCTACCAGCAGAAACTGCAGGAAGACCAGAAGATGCAGATGGAAGAGCTGGCCCGGAAGAACAAGGAGGCCGGCGAAGCCTTCCTGGCGGAAAATGCGGAGAAGGACGGCGTTGAGACCACCGAGTCCGGCCTGCAGTATGAAGTGATCGAAGAAGGCAGCGGCGACAAGCCGTCCGCCGAAGATACCGTCAGGGTCCACTACACCGGCGAACTGCTGTCCGGTGAGGTGTTTGACAGCTCCCGCGAGCGCGGCGAACCGGTCACTTTCGCCCTGAACCAGGTTATTCCGGGTTGGACCGAGGGCCTGCAACTGATGAGCGAGGGTGCCCGTTACAAGCTCTACATCCCGGCGGACCTTGCTTATGGCCCGGGCGGCAATCGCAGTATCGGCCCCAACGAAACCCTGGTCTTTGATGTCGAGCTGCTTGACGTCAATCCTCAGGCAGACGCCGGAGAAGACTCAGCGCCCGAGTAATCTGCGGATACAGAAAAGCCTCAGTGCCGGGCAACCTGCCGGGCTGAGGCTTTTTTCATGGTCGATTGACCGCCCCGATCAGGCGGAAGCAACCTGTGCCGCATGGGCATTGTGCAGATGCTCGATCAGGAAGTCCTCCATCTCGAACCGGCTCTCCAGAGCCTCCCCCAGCCTTGAGAGGTCATTGAACAGTTCACGGACCCGGGGTTCAGAGAGTGACTGGCCGTTCAGACGATCATTGAAGTTGAGCGCAATTTCCGTCGTCTGCTCGATCCCCGGATACACCCTGGCCGCCAGCTCCAGGCCGCCGTCGTTGAACTCACGGGCTTCCTGTATCAACTGCTCGTAGATTTCGAAGTGGCCGGCGGAGACATAATCCACCAGCACCTCACACAAGCGAACGAACTTTTCCATCAGGGATTCGGTCCGGGTGAAATCGTTTTCTCCGGTCAAATCACAGTAATGAACCAGTAGCTCCTGACGCTCTTTCAGCCAGTGATCAATCAGTTCGCTGACACCGCCCCAGCGTTCCCTGGCATTTCGGCAATTCTCCAACATGACGCCTGTTCTCCGCTCGTTTACCCGAAGCGTTTGACCCCGGTGCAATTGCTTGCAGTTCGGGATTCAAGGTACCCCAACGCCACGGTTGCCCGCAACCGCTTCAGCTGCGAATCCAGCTCCGGGGTTGCGGCCGTCTGAACAGGAAATACAGGCCTGCCAGCACCAGCACCGAAAAAAACACCGCGGTCCAGCCCGGAATGCTCAGCCCCAGGAATCGCCAGACCACCTCGGCACAGTCACCGGTACCTCTGAGGGCGGTAGTAAGCACCTCCATCCAGGGCAGGACCTCAAGCATGTAATCGACCGAAGGCCCGCAAGCCGGTACCTGATCCGCTGGCAGACTCTGCAGCCAGAGCTGGCGCCCGGCAATGCCCAGCCCCGTTCCTGCGGTCAGCGCCAGCAGGAAGCCATAGACACGAACACCCCAGCCGGTGGGCCCATGGAGGAACGCCAGCAAGCTGACCAGCCCTGCGCCCATGAAGCCGAAACGCTGGAGCCAGCAAAGCGGGCAGGGCTCCAGCCCCATCACGTATTCCATATAGAAGGCCACGCCGAGCAACGCGGCACAGACCAGAAAAACAACTGCAAAAACCCATCTGCCAGCCAAAACAACACCCTCGGAATGAAGACTTGAAGCTCAGAGACCCGCCACTTAACCCTAAACCCCGGGGAACTTCAAGCGCTGGCGGCTTGTAGCTCTGACAAACCGATGTCCGGATTCTGTGCAACAGATTCCCTCCGGGCTCCGACAGAGACCGCACTACACTCTCAGGACCTCAGGTAGTCTGCCAGGAACTGCTCGAATGGCTGGGAATCATGGGCCTCCATCCGGGCTTGCTCAGCCAGGGAATCCCGGCTCATTGCCCGGAACGCCTCCTGGACATCCGGCGCCATCGCCTCTGCCCGCATGGTCTGCTGGTGGCGAAGGGACATCTCCATCACCCAGTCCCGGTGTCCGAGGCCGGAACAACGCATGGCCTCCAGCACTCGTGTGGAGGGTACCCCGTGTGCCAGGCTCTTTTTCTGGGCCTTCAAAGCCGTCGTATAGCTCCGGGTGCCCGTCCAGTCATCCAGCAACTCCGCCAGCGACTCCAGGCGATCCAGCAGTCCGGAGGCCGCTTCCATCACAGGAACCCTGCCGCTCTCCTGACACAGAGTGAGGCCGGCGTCCCGGCCCCGGGCCACCACATCCTTATAGTTGTCGTCCAGTCGCTCGCATTCGGCATCACTGATCCGGGGCGAATCACACAGCAGGCAGTCGAGCAGGAACAGGTCGAGAAAATCAATCTGTTCCCGGTTCACGCCCAGAGCCGAGAACGGGTCCAGGTCCAGGCAGCGCACCTCGATGTATTCCACACCACGCGCCTCCAGGGCCTGGATCGGTTTTTCCTCCCGCTCGGTGGTCCGCTTCGGGCGAACGGCACTGTAATACTCGTTCTCGATCTGCAGGACGCTGGTGTTGATCTGGATGAACTCATCGCCACGGCGGGTGCCGATCGCCTCGTAGGGCGGCCAGGTGGTGTGGATGGCACGGTCCAGGGTGCGGGTGTAGGTGCCGAGATCGTTGAAACAGATATTCAGCGAGGCCTGGGCGTTGTTGTGGTAACCCAGATCCCCCATGCGCAGGGATGTCGCGTGCTCGCTGTACCAGGTGCACTCATCAAACCGCTTGAGATCGTGTTTCACGCCGGCGACAAAACTGGCATCCAGCGCCGGGGAGGCCCCGAACAGCAGCATCAGCAGCCAGCTGCGGCGGCGGAAATTGCGGATCAGCCAGAAGTACTGTTCAGACTTGAAATCCCGCAGTGACAGCTGGTCCCCCAGCAGTTGCTGCCACTTTTCCCAGAACGCATCCGGCAGCGACAGGTTGTAGTGCGCGCCGGCGATACTCTGCATGATGCGGCCATACCGCACCGCCAGCCCCTGGCGATAGACATGCTTCAGGTAGCCGATGTTCGAAGTGCCGTATTCCGCAATCGGAATACTTTCGTCGCCGTCCAGTTCACAGGGCATGCTCGCAGCCCAGAACACTTCGTCCCCGAGATTCTGTTGCACAAACTGGTGAATATCCCGCAACGATTCCAGCATGGCGTCCGTGCTGCCACAGACCGGCGTTATCAGTTCCAGCAGCGCCTCGGAATAGTCCGTGGTGATCCGGGGATGGGTAAGCGTGGAACCCAGTGCCTTCGGGTGCGGGGTCTGGGCAATGAACCCGTTCCGGTCAACCCGCAGGCCTTCTTTCTCGACCCCCTTGAGAAAGCCGTGCCACTCCGTTTTTGAGAACTGGCGAAATAACGAATGGCGGGATTCAGCCATGCTTGACTCCTGCTGCGACGGCCCCGCCCGTTGCGGGGCCGTCGGTGAACCTGATGATGGGAAGCTTACTGTCTGTCCTTCCGGGCCGAGGCCAGCGCCTGGGCCAGGGCACCGGCCATGGCGCCCGGGGCCGGCTTCTGCCCCTTCGGCGCCCGGCTCTGGCGCTGGCCGGAACGGTTGTCGGAACGCCCTCGCCCGGACGCGGCACGGGATTCGTTCTTCTCACCGGGCTGGTCGTCCATACGCATGGACAGGCCGACACGCTTGCGGGGAATGTCCACCTCCATGACCTTGACCTTGACGATGTCGCCGGCCTTGACCACTTCCCGCGGGTCCTTGACGAAAGTGCGGGACAAAGCGGAGATATGCACCAGACCGTCCTGATGCACACCGATGTCCACAAAGGCGCCAAAGTTGGTCACGTTGGTGACCGAGCCTTCCAGGATCATGCCCGGTTTCAGGTCATTGAGGGTTTCCACCCCCTCCTCGAAACTGGCAAACCGGAATTCCGGACGCGGGTCCCGGCCCGGTTTTTCCAGCTCGGCAATGATGTCGCGAACCGTTGGCAACCCGAACTGTTCTGTTACGTAATCCTGCGGATTCAGCCCACGCAGGAACGCAGAATCACCGATAATATCTTCCACCTTGCGGTTGTTCCTGGCTGCAATCGACTCCACCACGCCGTAGGCTTCCGGGTGCACCGAGGAGCGGTCCAGCGGGTTTTCGCCACCGGCAATTTTCAGGAAGCCGGCGGCCTGCTCGAAGGTACGATCCCCCAGGCGAGTCACTTTCAGCAGCTGCTTGCGGTTGGTGAACATGCCGTTCTGGTTACGGAAATCGACGATGTTCCGGGCAATACTCTGGTTGAGACCGGAAACCCGGGCCAGCAGCGGCACCGAGGCGGTGTTCAGGTCCACACCGACGCCGTTTACACAGTCCTCGACCACCGCATCCAGGCTGCGGGAGAGCTGGACCTGGGACACATCATGCTGGTACTGGCCGACCCCGATGGATTTGGGCTCGATCTTCACCAGCTCGGCCAGGGGATCCTGCAAACGACGGGCGATGGATACCGCGCCCCGGATGGTGACATCCAGGTCCGGCAGTTCCCGGGAGGCGAATTCAGAGGCGGAGTAGACGGAAGCGCCGGACTCACTGACCACGATCCGGGCCAGCTTCAGCTCCGGATAGCGCTTGCACAGGTCGGCCACCAGCTTCTCGGTTTCCCTCGAGGCGGTACCGTTACCGATCGCCACCAGCTCGATCCCGTACTCCCGGCACCAGGAGGCAAGCTGTTCGATGGACTGGTCCCACTTGTTCTGCGGGGCATGGGGGAAGATCGCGCCGTGGCCCACCACCTGACCGGTGCCGTCGATCACCGCCACCTTGACGCCGGTGCGCAAACCGGGGTCGAGACCCAGGGTCGGGCGCGGGCCGGCCGGCGCCAGCAAAAGCAGATCCTTGAGGTTGGCGGCAAACACGTTGATCGCCTCGGTTTCCGCGGCTTCCCGCACCTGAGCTATCAGGTCGGTCTCGATCTGGGTCGACAGTTTGACCCGCCAGGTCCAGCGCACCACTTCGGATAGCCATTTGTCGGCCGGGCGACCGTCGTTCCGGATACGCCAGCGCGCGGCAATCCGCTGTTCGGCCGGGTGCGGCTGACGGCGATCGTCCTCACTGTCACCGACGACGATAGTGTAGGTCAGGATGCCCTCGTTGCGGCCACGCAGGATGGCCAGGGCCCGGTGCGAGGGCACCTTCTTCAGGGGCTCGACATGGTCGAAGTAATCCCGGAACTTGGCGCCCTCGGTTTCCTTGCCTTCCACCACGGACACCTTGAGCTGACCCTCCTGCCAGATGAAGTCCCGCAGGTCGCCCAGCAGTTCCGCGTCCTCCGCGAAGCGTTCCATCAGGATATAGCGGGCGCCATCAAGGGCCGCCCTGGTATCTTCCACCCCGGCGTCCTTGTTGATGTAGGCCTCGGCGGTGGCTTCGGGATCGAGGGTCGGATCGTCATACAGGGCATCAGCCAGCGGCTCCAGACCGGCTTCACGGGCAATCCGGGCTTTGGTGCGGCGCCTGGGCTTGTAGGGCAGGTACAGGTCTTCCAGCCGGTTCTTGGTGTCTGCGCCGTTGATCGCGGCCTTGAGCTCATCAGTCAGCTTGCCCTGCTCCTCAATGCTGTTGAGGATGGTGGTGCGGCGGTCCTCCAGTTCCCGCAGGTAACGCAACCGCTCTTCCAGGTTCCGCAGCTGACTGTCGTCCAGCGAGCCGGTGACTTCTTTCCGGTAGCGGGCAATAAACGGAACGGTCGCGCCTTCGTCGAGCAGGGCAACGGTGGCATTTACCTGTTGTTCGCGGACACCAAGTTCTTCCGCGATACGGCTGGAAATCGTCTTCATGCAACCTCGGCAAAATTACACAGGAATCGAATTAACGGGAAAAGGTACAGCGGCTTACTTCTGCAAGCAAGCGGCCTGACTGCGGCTGTTCAGGAATTGCACAAGCTCGAACCAGGGCATGGGGCGGGCGTAATAGTAACCCTGGACCTCATCACAATGCTGCTGGCGGAGGAACTCCAGCTGCCCTTTGCTCTCCACGCCTTCGGCAACCACGCTCATCTGCAGACTGTGGGACAGACTGATGATCGCGCGGATGATGTGCTCGGCGTCCGCCGACCGCCCCAGTTCCTCCACAAAGGACTTGTCGATCTTGACCAGGGAAATCGGCAGGTGCTGCAGGTTGCTCAGGGACGAGAAACCGGTGCCGAAATCGTCCAGGGCAAAGCTGATGCCGAGCTGGTTCAGCTCCCGCAGGCAGCGCTGGGCGTATTCCGGATCGTGCATCATGGCACTTTCGGTGAGTTCCAGCTCCAGCAGACTGGTATCGACGTTGGCATTGAAGATGATCCGGAAGATGGTCTCGGTCATCTTGCGATCATAAAACTGACGGAACGAGAGATTGACGGCAAACACCAGTCCGGGAAAACCCAGCCCGGCAGATTCCTGAAGACCCTTGCAGGCCTGTTCGATGACCCAGTAACCGATCGGAACGATCAGGCCACTGCGCTCCGCTACCGGAATGAATTCATCCGGCCCCACCAATCCACGCTGCGGGTGGTTCCAGCGCAGCAGACACTCCACGCCGCGCACTTCCTCGGTCGCCAGGTCGATCCTGGGCTGGTAGTACACTTCCAGCTCCCTGCCCCGCAAGGCGTTACGCAGGTCCGCCTCCAGGCGCAGCTGGTAGCCGGCGGAGATGTGCAGCTGCCGGTCGTAAAAACGGTAACTGGTGCCCGGATCCCGCTTGGCCTCGAACATGGCGCGGTTGGCGCGACGCATCAGGTTCTCTGCGCTATCACCGGATTCCGGGTAAGTGGCAACACCGAGGCTGGCGCTAACCACCAGCTGCTGGCCGTCCACGCTCACCGGCTGGTCGAGGATGGTGACCACCTTGCGGATGATCCGGGTAATATCCAGCGAGTCCTCGACCTTTTCGATAATGATCGCCAGCTCGTCCCCGCCAATGCGCATCAGCGAGTCCATCCGGCGCAGGGCGTGGCGCAGGCGATCCGCCAGCTTCATCATCAGCTGGTCGCCGCGCCGGTAACCGAAAGATTCGTTGATACTGCGGAAATCATCGATGTTGAGATGCAGCAGGGCCAGCCTCTGATCGGCCCGCCCGGCCCGCAGCAGGCCCTGCTGCAGCCGGTCAAAGAAAAGGTCCCGGTTAATGATGCCGCTGGCAACATCGCGCCCCAGATGCCCCAGGGTGGACATACTCAGTTGTTCGCGGTACCACAGGTATTTCACCGCCCTGGGAAAACTCCACCGGTCCAGGTGCTGACGACTCAGGTAATCCGCGGCTCCCTCGCCGATCAGTTGCGAAGCCCGTTCTGCAGGCAATTCGGCGCTGAGCGCCAACACCGGTTTGTCGTCACCGGAGACCGAAAGGTATTGCAGGAACGCGGCTTCATTACCGCCGTGGAACACACAGTCCCAGACGATGACATCGAAACTGGCGTTACGGATAAGGTCGTCGCAATCGATCAGATCCGGACACCAGGTGACATCCGGATCGATCCCGGGATCAACTGAAAGCAGCGAGTCCAGCCAGAGAAAGTCCGCGTGGTGAGGAGTGAGCACCAGTACGCGTAACTGATCGGGCCTCGGGGGCTCCAGGGACAATGTCATCAAACAGGATCCGTTTTCGCATAGGCTTTGACCGTCAATCCTATCATAGCCCAGAGATGTTCGAGGTACAGCAACGCCTGCTGGTGTAGAATAATGGCACGCGAATTTCCTGACCCCCGTTCCATTCTGGTCCGTAATCTGTGAACAAACTCAATCCCCGACAAAGTGAAGCCGTCCGTTACGCCGATGGCCCGCTACTGGTGCTCGCCGGCGCCGGCAGTGGTAAAACCAGTGTGATCACACGCAAGATTGCCTACCTGATCGAGGAGCTGGGCATTCCGGGGCGTCATATTGCCGCAGTGACCTTTACCAACAAGGCGGCCCGGGAAATGAAGGAACGGGTGGGCCGGATCGTGGACCGGGGCAAGTGCCGGGGTCTGATCGTATCCACCTTCCACAACCTCGGCCTGAACATGATCCGGGAAGAGCATCCGCACCTGGGATACCACCCCGGCTTCTCTATCTTCGATGCCGAGGACGCCAGGGCCCTGCTGCAGGACCTGATGCTGCGGGAGGCCAGTGCCGATGCCGGCGATGAACTCAACGATGTGCAGATGACCATCTCCTCCTGGAAGAACGCCATGCGCGGCCCGGAAGAAGCCTACAGCAAGGCCGCCGACGAACGGGAACAGCGCATCGCCCTGATCTACAAGCGCTACAAAGAATACCTGAAAGCCTATAACGCGGTGGATTTCGACGACCTGATACTGCTGCCCGTCCAGCTCTTCCGCAGCCATCCGGACGTGCTGGCCAAGTGGCGGCGCAAGATTCGCTACATGCTGGTGGACGAGTACCAGGATACCAACGTGTGCCAGTACGAACTGGTCAAGCTGCTGGTGGCCGAGCGCGCAGCCTTCACGGTGGTCGGCGATGACGACCAGTCCATCTATGCCTGGCGCGGGGCCAGGCCGGAGAACCTGTCCCGGCTCAAGGAAGACTTCCCGAGCCTGCGAATCGTCAAGCTCGAGCAGAACTACCGCTCAACCGGGCGGATCCTGCGCAGCGCCAACACGGTAATTGCCAACAACCCCCATGTGTTCGAGAAAGCCCTTTGGAGCAACCACACCATCGGCGAGGAACTTCGCATCATCCGCTGTCGCAACGAGGATGCCGAAGCCGAACGGGTGGCGACCGAGATCATCGACAACAAGCTCAAGCAGGGGCTCAATTTCAGGGATTTCGCCGTGCTGTACCGGGGCAACCACCAGTCCCGGTTGCTGGAAATGAAACTGCAGGCCTACCAGATTCCCTACCGGATCTCCGGCGGCCAATCGTTCTTCTCCAGGAATGAGATCAAGGACGCCATGTCTTACCTGCGGCTGCTGGTGAATCCGGATGACGACGCCGCCTTCCTGCGGGTGGTCAACGTGCCCCGCCGCGAAATCGGCCCACGCACCCTGGAGCAGCTGAGCCACTACGCCCGTTCCCGCAATGTCAGCCTGTTCCGGGCGCTGGGCGACATGGGTGCAGAAGCCCACGTTACCGGGAAAGGTCTGGACCGCCTGCGGCGCTTTGCCCACTGGGTCGACCGCACCTGCGAGCGCCTGCATTCGGAAGACCCTGTCCCGGTGATCAAGCAGCTGTTCACCGACATCGAATACGAGGAATGGCTGCACCAGCACTCCGGCACGCCCAGGCAGGCCGAACGGCGCATGGAGAACATCCGGTACCTGGTGGAATCGATCCAGCGCATGCTCGATGACGGCAAGGGCACGGCGGACGAGATCGGCATCGGGGACGCCATCAGCAAGCTGATCCTGCGGGACATGATGGAGCAGCGCGAAGAGGAAGACGACAGCGACAAGGTTCAGCTGCTGACCCTGCACGCCTCCAAGGGTCTGGAGTTTCCCCACGTGTTCATCATGGGTCTGGAGGAGGAAATCCTGCCCCACCGCGCCAGCATCGAGGAAGGCAACATCGAGGAAGAACGCCGCCTGATGTATGTGGGTATTACCCGGGCCCGGGAAACCCTGACCCTCACCTATGCAGCCTCCCGGAAACAGTATGGTGAGAAGATCGAAACCATTCCCAGCCGGTTTCTGGATGAGCTGCCCGAAGAAGACCTGAAATGGGAAGGCCTCGGAGATCTCGACCGGGAAGCCAACCAGAAAAAGGGCAAAGCCACCCTGAGCGCACTGCTGGGGGATCTTGGGGTCTGAACGAAAGTAGCCCCCGCTGACAGGGGACTACTCGATATGATCAGATCTTACTGGCTCTGGGAGACCATATGCTCGACCGCTTTCTTGATTTCCTCATCCGGACAGTCTGCACAGCCGCCCTTGGCCGGCATGAGGTTGAAACCGTTGAGGGCATGGCTGATCAGGATATCCATTCCCTGGTCGATACGCGGTGCCCAGGCTGCGGTATCGCCAATCTTGGGTGCGCCAGCGGCGCCCGTAGTGTGGCAGGCCGTGCATACGGCATCAAAAACCTCACTGCCGGAGCGTGGGCC
>JAXHVJ010000029.1:0-34403 GCA_034189235.1 Pseudomonadota bacterium | reverse complement strand
CGCCCAGTGACTCGGCCTGCTCTTCAGCCTGGCGAATGGTTTCCCGCAATGCCAGATAGGCGCTTTCCTGTGCCGCCATGCGGTGATAGCGCTGTTGCGCTTTATGCAGGAGGCTGAGCACACGCACCAGCAGGAATGTGAGTACCATCACCGATGACAGTTGCAGGTGCCAGACAACCAGTGCTACATACAGGCCACCGGCGGCCAGTATCGCCAGCATGGGGCCTTGCAAAGCTTTCTGGGCTTCGCGGCTGAGCACCTCACGCTGCATGGCTTTGTTGAGTTTATGATTCTGTTCCCGGAGCAGGGAGTCGGCGATGTCCTGCCGGGCCATCGCTTTCAATGGCTTGACCGAACCCAGCACGTCAGTCAGGTAGGACAACAGACTGCTCATCAGTCTGGTCTGTTTTTTACCGGCGCGGCGTGCAGTTCGCACCAGCCATTGCAGAGCCAGCAGCAGGACCATACCCAGCAACAACATCACTGCACTGGCCTGCCAGGACACAAGCAGCGCAATAACCGCATAGACGACAGCCTGCACGGCCAGGGCCAGCACATTGGCACCGTGTTCATAACCGGTGGCGGCGCGAAAGGCCTCGCTGGCAATGCCGTTAGCCAGCCCGCCGGTGGACTGGCGCAGGTAATATTCCCAGCGACTTCCCATGAGGGCGCGGATAAGTGCCAGCCGCAGGTCGGTGGCCACGTGAGCGACGGCGTAACCAACCTCACGGTTGGCCAGCAGGATCAATAAACTGCTGAGCGTCATGCCGATGACGATGACCAGCAGCATGGTGCCGACCGTGGGCTCAAGGCCGACCGAAACCAGCGCCTCGACCACCTGTTTTGCCAATCCGGAGTTACTGTTCTCGCCCAGTGCGACTGATAACATGGGCAGCAGCGTAGTAAGGCCAATGCCTTCGGCCACGCCTGCCAATAGCAGGCTGACCAGCATCAGAAGTGAGCGCCCCGGGTAAGCGCGACCAAAGGAAATTAGCATGTGCATGGATTTTTCAATATCAACCGATTGGAGGAACGTTGCATGATCATCCCGTTCAGGATGCTGCTTTTTTGTCAGTCCTGGTTACCTTTACCCGGTCGCCAGGCGGGCCGTGCCATGGCCTCAGGACTCATGCTGAGCGCGCTTGCAGCCGTACCTGCCTCTGCTGTGGCTGCCACAGCGCCGGAACCGACCACGACCAACTCACCCGAGGGCCTCTGGCTCAACCAGAAGAAGTCCGTGGCCGTGCGAGTGGCGCTTTGCGAGACCGGCCTGTGCGGGCATATCGCGTGGCTGAAAAAACCCTACCATAAAGACGGTACCCTCAAACGTGACCAGGGGCGGCCCTGGTGTGGCCTGGCCATTCTGCGTGGGTTTCATCAGGATGGCGACGCCACCTGGTCCGGCGGCACCATCTATGATCCCGACAGCGGCAACACGTACCACAGCACTCTGAGCGTCGGTGGCGATACACTGAAGGTGCGTGGCTATGTGCTGATCCCTCTGTTCGGGCGGACCCTGCAATGGCACCGCATCAAAGCGCCACCCGGGCCTTGCCCCAAACAATCAGGGGACGCTGACAAGAGAACCACTGACAAACTCTGAAACACACATCGGAACAAAAATTTCATGGATGCCGGAGCGGTTAGCCCGATACCGCCTCTTGCTTCAGGCGGGCAAAGGCCATGATTATCTGTTCAATCTGTTCAAGGCTGTGGGCCGCGCTCACACTGACGCGCACCAGGGCCTGTCCGTCCGGGCTGGCCGGTGGCAACACCAGGTTGGCATACACGCCCTGCTCAATCAGCGCATGCCAGAAGGCGACCCCTTCCGGTGCCGCCCCCAGGAGCACGGCAACCACCGGGCTGACCTGTGGGCCGAGCTGATAACCAAGGTCAGCGAGACCGGCATACAGGCGCTCGGCATTGCGCCACAACTGGTCCCTCAGCCCGGGCCGTGATGCCATTAACTGTAATGCGGTGCGCACCGAGGCGATGGAAGCCGGTGACTGTGAGGCGGTGAAGATGTACGGGCGGCTGGCATAGCGCAGTATGTCCAGCTCTTGGTGGCCGCTGATGGCGAAGCCGCCGATAGCGCCCAGGCTCTTACTGAAGGTGCCAACCACCAGATCCACATCCGCTTCCACCCCTGCCGCTTCCGCCAGACCACGGCCATTGGCGCCCAGTACACCAACTGAGTGAGCCTCATCCACGACCAGGAAGCCCCCCAGGCGCCGCTTCACTTCAACAATTTCGGCCAGAGGCGCCTGGTCGCCAAGCATACTGTAGATGCCTTCCACAACAATAAGCGTGTTCTGTGTCTGTTCACCCAGGCGGCGCAGGCGTTTTTCCATGTCGGCAACATCGTTATGCCGAAAGCGGATGACCTGGGCACCCGACAAGCGGCACGCGTCATAGATGCTGGCATGGCAGTCGGCGTCGAGCAGGACGGTATCGCCGGGGCCTGCGAGGGTGCCAATGGTACCGAGGTTGGCAAGGTAGCCGGTAGAGAAAACAATGGCGGATTGCTTGCCGAAATAAGCCGCCAGCTCCTCCTCCAGGGCCCAGTGACTGCCGTAGGTGCCGTTGGCCATGCGTGAGCCGGTGGTACCGGTGCCTTCTTCCGCAAGTGCCTGCCGGGCAGCGGCAATACAGTCCGGATCAAAGGTCAGGCCCAGGTAATTATTGGTACCTGCCAGAATAACCCGGTGCTCGCCGATGCGGCCCTCTGTGGGCGAATAGATCTCGTCAATCCGGGTGCCGAAGGGGCTGGGCGAGGTCTGCACCAGCGCCGCGCGATCTTCGGCGATTTTGTTGAACTTATCAAACAGCGCCATCGGTCGGCTCCAGCAGCGCAGAGATACATTGCGCCAGTTGTGCGGGGGTATGAACGTCGGCCAGGCGGTTGAGCGGCACGGACAGATCAAATTCGTCTTCGAGCTCCATGACCAGATCCATCACCTGCAGCGATTCCAGGCCCAGTTCCTGTATCAGGTCGGTGTCGGGACCAATGCCGCCGGCCTCAGGTTTGATTTTTTCCAGATGACTGCAAATCAGTTCCAGTATCTGTGTTTGTGATTGCATATTTTGAGAAGGCATAGCAGGACTCTGATAAATAACGTTGCGCCGTGCGGCCTTGACGACGGTTCAGAAGCGTCGCTCTGCGAGGGCCCGGGCCAGCTGCAGCTGCGGTGCCCAGTTGAGGGCACGCATGAGCGGGCCATTATCGCATAACCAGCCCGGATGTCGAAGCTCGTGCAATTTGGACGGGGTTAACATGGGTTCAAGGCCAAACAGACGGGAAAATGCCAGATTGGCAGTTGCGATTCCGCCCAGCAAACGTTGCGGGGCGGCAATCGAGCGCACAGAGCCGTGTCGTACAAGCTCGCCGGCTGCGGCGATCGCTGGCCAGTCATACCCCCCTGGCCGACCGTCATGCAGCTCAAAAATTCCGCTAATGGGATCCGGCACTGTCAGCCAGCTCATGACCGCCGCCGCGAGATCTTCCACATGCAGGAATGTTAAACAGCTGTCCGGACGGCCTGGCACGATCAGCCAGCCACGCAATAGCCATTCAAACAGCGGTCTCAGTTCCCGGTCACCGGGGCCGTAAACAGCCGTGGGCCGGAACAGCGTCAGTGCCATGTCGCCTGCCTGTGCAAGTAGTTGCTCTTCGGCTTCGCGCTTGGAGGCGGCGTACCAGGACAGATCAGGATGGCGGGCGGCCAATGACGACATGACCAGAAACCGCTGGCACTGACCCGTCGCCCGTGCCGCTGCCATCAGGCGCCGACTGCCATCAACATTGGTTTGCCTGAACGCCGCCGACGACGCACCGCGCACAGCGCCGGCACAGTGAATAACAGCATCGGCACCGGCTACAAGGCGGGACAAGGCCTCCGGGTCCTCTAAAGACCCGACAACCCACTCAATGCCGTCACCTCCCCGGACTGGCCGCCGACTCAGTGCCTGCACACGTATACCGTCAGCCAATAGCTGTCGGCTGACGGCACCACCAATAAATCCGGTGGCGCCAGTCAGGGCTACCGTTGTCGACATACTAATTCTGGCCAACGCTGACCGGCATTTTGGCTTCTGTGGTTTCCTGACGTTGCAGAAAACGTTGTCGGGCTTCGGTCCGTGAGCGCTTACCGGAAGACGTGCGCGGCAGGGAGTGAGTGGGCACCAGTTCCACATGGCAGCGCACACCGAAATCGGAGAAAATCAGCTTCGTCAGACGATTAATCAGATCCTGGCGTTGTTCGTTGTCCGTTATCCGACACTCCACCTGCACCACCACTTGCGGTTCGGACTGACCCGGCGCCAGGAATGTAATGGTATCGCCGGAACGTATTTCCGGCTGAGCTTCGACCAGTTGCTCGAGATCCTGCGGCCAGATATTACGGCCATTGACGATCAGCAGATCCTTACGACGACCGGTGATGTATAACTCGCCGTTGCGCAGATAGCCAAGATCGCCAGTGTCGAGCACACCGTCATCGCTGAGCACTTCACGAGTACTTTCCGGATCATTGAAGTAGCCCCTCATCAAGCTGGGCCCTCGCACCGTAATGCGCCCGACCTGGCCTTCAGGGAGCGGTTGGCCGGCGTCGTTCCGGATAATCAGTTCGTGGCCCGGCAGCACTCGTCCGCAGTTGACGAAGGTGCTGACAGCGCTGCCCTTGTCTTCCTCGCACAGCGCCGCACGGCCATTGCGTTCGAGTTGCTGGCGGTCAACCCGCTCGGTCTGCAGGCCCACGTCCCGGCGCGCAAAGCTGACGGCGAGCGCGGCTTCAGCCAGGCCATAGCAGGGCAAAAACGCCTTGCGGTCAAAGCCCGCCGGTGCCAGCAAGTCGGCAAAGCGCTCGAGCACATCCGCTCGCACGGGCTCGGCTCCGGTGCCGGCTACCCGCCAGCAGGAAAGGTCAAAACGCTCGGCCTCGCCCGGACGTAGCCGACGGGAGCAGAGCTCATAACCAAATGGCGGTGCAAAGGCGATGGTTGCCCGGTTTTCACTGATCAGGGTCAGCCACTGGCGCGGCCGCATGGCAAAGCCCTGCGTGCTCAGATAGTCCACGGAAATTTGTGACGCCATCGGGCCAAGCACAAAACCAACCAGGCCCATGTCATGGTAGAACGGCAGCCAGGAGGCGGCGCGATCTCCGGGGCGAAGCGCCAGGCCAGCAGAACCCACAATCCCCTGCAGGTTTGCCATGACAGCCCGCTGGCTCACCATGACACCCCGCGGGAAGCGGGTGCTGCCCGAAGTATATTGCAGGTAAGCGATTTCGTCCGGGCGCGTGGCTTCGAGCGGTTGCGTCGCGGGCTCCTGTTCCCGCAACTGCCCGGCACTGCCAATAAACGCCAGCGGCAGCCCCGCGGCGGCTTCGCTGGCTAACGAGAGCATGTCGGCAGGGCTGACAAGGACACTGGCACCGCAACTTTCCAGGAGGCCGCGCAGACGACTCACATACAGGCCGCGATTACCGAGGCTCGCTGACACGGGCAAGGGTACGGGCACGAAACCGCCATACTGGCAGCCGTAGAATACTTCCATAAAGCCAGGGCTGGTGTCTGCGATCAATGCCACCCGGTCACCCCGTTGCAGACCCAGAGCATGCAGGCGTTGTGCCGTCGCAACGGCCTGGCGCCGCAGAGTGGCATAAGGCATCGCGACATTTAACCGGCAGCGCCCGTCATAAAAGTTGATGCCGGTCTGCCCACCTGCTGCGTAGTCAAGGGCTTCACTCAGGGTTTTGAAATCCGCCAATCGCTGCGGTAAAGAGTGGTTCTTGTTGGGTGTCATGGTCATAAAAAGTTCTGTCATCCAGGTAAATGTCTCCCGTATCTCCCGCGCATTCTGCGCGCTGAGATCCTGCTTGAATAAAAAACGGGCGCAGGTAAAACCGTACAGAGGTCATTGCGGCCAATGTCGTGTCAGTGTGTCGTGCAGTTGTGCGTGGATGGCGCCCTGGTCGGTAGCATTCACGCTATCCAGCCGCGGCGGCCCGGGCCATCCCGCATCGATAAATTCGCAATCAGCAAAGATGCGAGTGCCGGAGTAACGCGGAATCACGTGAAAATGCACGTCCGGATCCACCATCATCAGCATCAGGTAGTTAATCTTTTCGTACCCGAAAGCCTGTTTCAGGGTGTTCTCCAGGTCGGCTGTAACCTGATGCAGTTCGGTAAAAGCCCCGGCGCTCAATTGGGGCCAGGCGGTGACTGCCTCGCGCGCGATCACGATAAGCGAGCCAAGGGTGACCTGCTGGGGGCGCAAAAGCACATACCAGTGCTGGTAGCTGGACACGATACTTTCCGGCGCACCGAATTTTCGCATGGTCGGTGTCAATGTCTCGGTTTGCACTTCGATTGCCCTGCTCCACGAATGAGTCAAATAAGGGTTAATGCTATTTTTTTCAACACGTCATACCGGCGATGGCCGCCTGCGCCATTGCCCATTGGCGCTAACACAGGTAGCCTTTTCGTGCATACTCAAGTAAGAAAGTAAGAAAAAAGTAAGCGTAGTGTAATATTATTTCGGGCATAAATATACGGCCGGTGTCACAGTGCCGTCCAATCGAACGGTTGCCCGGGTGCCCCTCAAGATTGCCATGGGAAGCTGTCTCGTACATGAATCCAACTTCTTCTTCGAACCCGTCATTGGTGCCTGTTATCAGACCGATCCACACCCGCGCCGAACTGGGCGATTTTGTCCGCTTGCCGGGCCAATTGCAACAGCACGATGCCCAGTGGATTGAACCGCTGCATATAGAGCGCAAACTACACCTGTCGTCACGCAATCCCGTCTTTGAGCATGTGACCTGGCAAGGCTGGATTGCCCGGGCAGGCAAGCAGCCCGTCGGCCGCATCAGCGCGCAGGTTGACAGCCTGGAACAGCCAGGGCCTGCGGGTGAAGTGACGGGGCATTTTGGCCTGCTGGAGGCTGTTGACGACCCCGCGGTATTTGCCGCATTGATGGCGACAGCGGAGGCGTGGCTGCGCCAGAAAGGCGTACAACGGGTCACCGGTCCGTTCAGCCTGACGATTAATGAAGAAAGCGGCTTGCTGGTTGAGGGCTTTGACCGGCCGCCATCGATGATGATGGGCCATGCGCCCCCGTATTACGGGCCACGCCTGGAGGCGCAGGGGTATCAGCCCGCAAAGGATCTGCTTGCCTACTGGATTCAGGTTTCGGAGTTTCGCCTCAAACCCTCCATGCAGCGGATGATGGACCGGGTGCGGGGGCGGGTGAAAATCCGGCAGCTCGACCGCAGCCGCTTTGATGAGGAACTGATGTCCTTGCGGGACATCTTCAATGATGCCTGGTCAGAAAACTGGGGGTTTGTCCCGTTTACCGAATCAGAGTTCCGTGACCTGGGCAACAATCTCAAGCTGCTGGTGCCGCCGGATATGATCCTGATCGCAGAAGTGGATGGACGAGCGGCGGCCTTTATTATCTGTATGCCTAACCTGAATGAGGCCATTGCTCCACTTAACGGGCGCCTTCTGCCACTGGGCTGGTTGCGACTGCTGTGGCGGCTCAAGGTGCGTCCGCCGCGTACTGCCCGGGTACCTTTGATGGGGGTGCGCAAGGAATTCCAGTTCAGCCGTCTGGGGCCGGCATTGGCGCTGCTGCTGATCGAGGCGGAGTGGCGTCGCTGTCAGCAACGGGGCATCGAGGGGGTCGAGTTATCGTGGATACTGGAGAACAACGCCGGTATGCGCTCGATCCTGGAAGGAATCGGCAGCGAAGTTTATAAGCGTTATCGCATCTATGAAAAATCACTTTGAGATGACCGCCTGGTCGGCCCTGGTGTTGGCGGCGGACCGGCACGAAAATGATCCCGTTGCCGTCGATGCCGGCGTGCCCTGCAAGGCGCTGGCACCGGTGGCGGGCGTACCGATGCTACAGCGGGTGCTGGGCGCTATCGCGGAAAGCGATCGCATCCAGCGGATCACCCTGGTGGGCCCGCCCCGGAAATGGCTGCAGGAGCTGCCGGACATCAGCCAGCGCATTGACAGCAATAGTCTGGGCTGGATAGAGCCCGCCCCCTCACCCAGTGCCAGCGCCTGGCAGGGGCTGCAGGAGCTGCCGGAGCATCAGCCGGTACTGGTAACGACGACGGACCATGCCTTGCTCAGCACCAGGATGATTGATTATTTTCTGGATCACGCCGAGCGGAGCGGCTGTGATTTTGTGGTGGGACTGGCACGGCTGGAAACGGTTCAGGCGGGCTTTCCCGGCTCGCGTCGCACGGCGACCCGCCTGCGTGGTGGCCCTTACTGTGGCTGTAACCTGTTTGCGGTAAATACACCCCGGGGCCGCGAGCTGACGGCGTTCTGGCGTCGGGTGGAAGAGCAACGCAAAAAACCCTGGCGAGTCATTGTGGGCGCGCTGGGTTGGCGCGCAGTGTTGAGCTATTTCGCGGGTCGGTTGACGCTTGAACAGGCGCTTGAGCGTTTGTCGCAACGCCTGGGGTTGCGCCTGGGCGCGGTCGTATTGCCTTTTGCCGAGGCGGCGGTGGATGTGGACACCCCGGCGGACCGCCAGCTGGTGGAGCGTGTGCTGGCAGCCCGGCAGGGTTAGGCAGTGGAGAAAGAGCGGAGAAAGGTGGTGCCGGATCGCCGCCAGAGGGTCAGGACGGCTCCGCGACTCTCTGGCTGTCCCAGATGCCGACCAACTCGCGGGCCGCATCCAGATCCTGGGGGAAGTCCAGTTCCCCCCAGCCCAGGCCTTCAATGGACCGGGTGAAGACCTGACCGGTGCGCGCCAGCTCGTCGATGACGCTCAGGTACCACTGCTGCAACGCCTGGGGTGTGCGCATGACCCGCTCCAGGGCTTCGCGGAACAGGCCGCCACCCTCCGGGCGAAAATACATCATGCCAATGGATTCACCCGCAACATTGTCCATGGCCAGAGTTTTACCAACGCGAACCAGCCGATCTCCTTCCAGGTAGACCTTCATGTCATCCGCGTCGTATTCCGCTTTGCGGTCAATCGCCAGGGTAATGGGCCTGGCTGGCGAAGCCAGTAACCGCTGCAGCACCGGCAGATCGAACAGGGTATCGCCGTTGAGCAGGATGAAAGAGTCGTGCATCGTCGCACGGGCCATCCAGCAACTGGCCAGGTTATCCGCTACTTCAAAAAAGGGGTTGAAGAGAATATCAACCTCGTCGCCGTAGCGTTGGCGCAGTACCTGCTCAACCTGGTGGGCGGCGTAGCCGACCACAACGGTGATCTGACGGATACCTGCGGCACGCAGATTGTCAATTTGCCGCTCAATAACGGTGCGTCCCGCCAGCTCGAGCAGGCACTTGGGACGGTCCGCCGTAAAGGGCAGCAGGCGGCGCCCCTGACCCGCACTAAGGATAACTGCGCGCGGGACTTGATGATTCATACTCAAGGCATTCAATATACGTCTCCCAATTCGTCAACTGTTACGATCACACCGGTGTCCGGAGCGGATCGAGATCTCTCGTTAATGCCAGAATGCCAGTTCGGCGGGGGCTATGTTGCCGCAGGTGTCGAGGCGACTCAAGCCGGATAGACTGTACCGCCCGCTGCGGCGAACCCGGAATAAGGTTTTCTGTTTTTATGCACCTGATTGAGCGTTATATTATAACGGAGGTGGCACGGCCTCTGGTAGTGGTTCTGGCGGCTTTAGTCGCTATCTTCGCCAGCTATACGGTCGGTCGTTACCTGAATGATGCGGCCAGCGGTGCCATGGGGATGTTGACTGCGTTGCATGTCACTGGCTACCGGGTATTGATTGCCCTGGATGTACTGGCACCCGTGGCGTTCTACCTGTCGGTTGTGCTCGGTATCGGGCGGCTGCATCATGATCAGGAAATGAATGCTTTTTCTGCGGCGGGGGTCAGCCCGATGCGCATCCTGGCCTCGGTGGCACTGCTGGCTTTCCCGGTGGCCGTGGCCGTGGCGCTGCTGTCGGTATACGTGCGTCCCTGGGCTTACGCATCAGCCTATGCCCTGGAAGCACAGGCCAAAACCGACCTGGATGTGAGCCATCTTCAGGCCGGGCGTTTCAACATCAATCCTGACAACGATCGCATGATTCTGCCGGAGCAGATCGATACCGCCGGCAATCGTCTTGATAACGTACTGATCTATACCCGCAGTGATCACCGCACGCACCTGACTATCGCCCAAACGGCCCATCTGGCCGACCCTGACCCCGCCCACCCCGTGCTGGAGCTGCAAAACGGTGTCAGTTATTCCCTGGAAAAACGGGGGCCGGCGGATCGCACCCTGGAGTTTGGTGATCTTACCCTGATTCTGGACCCCATAACGGTTACCGCTGACTACAAGCGTAAGGCGGCATCCACCGCTCAACTGGCGCAGTCCGAAGCACTGCCTGAGCGTGCGGAGCTGCAGTGGCGCTTGTCGCGGGGCCCAACCACACTGCTGCTGGCACTATTGGCCGTACCCTTGAGCCGAACGCCGCCGCGCCGGGGCCGCTTCGCCAATATGTTGCCGGTTACCGGGGTGTTCGTGGCGGTGTATTACGCCGGCGGCGTGACCAAGAATCTGATTGAGAGCGGCCAGTTGCCCCTGATGCCCGGCATGTGGTGGATTCCACTGCTGATGATGGTGGCCCTGGTGGTCTTGTTACGCCATCGTGGTGGGCACTGATGAGGCTTGTCTATCTCTATATTTTGCGCTCCCTTTGCCTGGGTTTTATGGCGGCTGCCGCTTTGTTATTGCCGCTGTTCGGCTTCCTCGACCTGATTTCCGAGCTGGACGATATTGGCCGGGGTAGTTATGGCCTTGGCCAGGCGGTACTGGTGACGGCCATGGTCCTGCCGCGACGGGCGGTGGAATTGGGGCCTTTTATTGCGCTGCTTGGCGGCATTGTGGGCCTGGGCCAGCTGTCGGTAAACAGTGAGCTGACCGCCATACGGTCGGCAGGCGTCACGGTATTACGCATCGGCCTCGTGACATTGGTGGCGGGCATAGGCCTGGCCGTGACGCTGGCGGCGACGGATCAGTATGTGGCGTCACCCTTGCAACAGGATGCGCTACAACGGCGGGCCCAGGCGTTGTCCACCCCTACCGACAAGGTGAGCGGGGGCGTCATATGGGCACGGGATGGGCAACAGTTGGTCCGGGTGGGCGAGTTGCGCGCGGGACGGATGCCGCTCGACGTGGAAATCTTCCGGTTCAGCAAAGACAACTATCTGCAATCCTATCGGCATGCCGCCTATGCGACTATTCTGGCGGACGATGTCTGGCAGTTGCACGACGTGCAAATCAAGGAGTGGAGCGCGGCTGGCCAGACCAACCGCCAAATCGGGCAACAGCTATGGCAGCCCATCATTCCCCGGCATCGCCTGGGCGAATTAACGCTGCCCGCGAACAGTCTTTCGCCACAACAGCTCTATCGCCACTTGCAGTTTCTGCACCAGATAGGCCAGCCTGCGGCGGTGTACGCTATTGCTCTGTGGCAGAAACTCGGCCTGCCATTCCTGACGGCGGCAATGATTCTGCTGACAGTGCCATTCACTTTACGACAATCCCGCCACACCGCTCTGGGCGTCCGGCTGGCATTGGGCGCAGTGACAGGGCTGGCGGTTTATCTGGCTAACCAGATCATCGAAGCGGTGGGCATGTTATTCAATCTGAGCCCGCCGTTGATCGGCCTGTTTCCTCCGCTGGTGATGCTGGCGGTGGCGACGGCGCTATTGCTCCGCATCAACCGTAAGCCGGGCTAAGTCTCCCTCAGCGGGGTGCCAGCACTATGGGCGCGCTCATGGTGGCAGAGCCGTCGGCGTGAATACAACGCCGGCGCAGCGTCACAGACCACCCCTCCGCCTGGCGTTCGATTATCAGCAGGTTGTAGGCGGCCATTGCCATTGCATCAGGATAGGCGGCAGAGGCCGAGGCGACGCCGAGCACCGGCACCTGGCCGCCGGGCACGGCCAGCCAGTCTTCCCGCTGCCGGTGTGCGTGACCGTGAAGAACCAGATCCACGCCATAACGGGCCAGCAGTTGTCGCAGCCGGGGGGCATCGGTCAGGCGCTTGCGCCAGCTCACGGCCCCGGCTTGTGGTGGATGGTGGATCAGTAGTGCGCGAAAACCCCCGCCGTCCGCGCCATCCCGCAATAGATTTTCCAACCGCGTCAGCTGTTCATGACCCAGGCGGCCGGTGGCGAAACCCGGGCCGGTGGGCAAAGCTGAATTGACACCAATCAGGTTCAGCGGGCCTGACTGCCTTACTGCAGGAAAACCGCTGCGGTTGCGCATATCGTCCGTCTGTGTATTCGCTGGCTGTGCCTTGCCACCCACCCTGCTGCTTTCGCCAGCCTCGTCTTTTATCATCTTATCTTTCAAGGTATTGCCGGACATTATCCCACCGGACATATAGTCGCTCCATAGCCCCAGTGTATCGCGCCAGGATGAGCGGGCGTAGGCGTCGTGATTGCCCGGCACCACGGTCACCCGGTCAGGGCTGCCTAATGCCTGCAGCCATCGAAGTGCTTCCCGGCACTCGCCCGGCGTTCCCAGTTGCGTCAGGTCGCCCGTGACCGCAATGTGATCGGGCGCTTGCCGATGGAGGTCGCGGACCAGCATGGTCAGGCGTTCCGGCTGATGGATGTGTCGGCGTCGACCTTGCCAGGACAGGTAACCCGACAGGCGTTTGTTCAGCAATTGAGGCCAGTTCACGTCATCCAACCCGGTGAGATGAGGGTCGGAGAGGTGCGCGAGTACAAATGCGTGTTCAGGCGGCGATATGAATTGTGGCATCTGGTGATTATACTACCCAGCCAATTTTAAACAGTGCATTTTGCGGGTTTTTCTTTATGACAATACACGTTCACCTGCTGGGTGACTGTCACCTGCGGGTCTGGGGCCTGACACCCCGCCAGCGCCTGGAGCGAATGCTGCGCGGCTACCCCGAGGCAAAGTTGGCGGAGCCGGGGCAGCCTTTGCCTGCCAGCGGTGAAGTCATGCTGCTGCGCGCTGACTATGTCTATGACGAACGGGTTTTACAGGGGTTGATGTCGGCCAAACGGGTAGCGTTGCAGGACCCCCGTGATGGCACGGTGGTGGCAGCCCGTGCGGATTCCAGCCACTGGGGTCATGAGCCACGACTGGAAGGTGCTGCGCTGGAGGGGCTGCCCCTGGTCCAGCCAGAAACCATGGCTGAAGGACTGCAATCCGAGCTGCGAAAATCCGACCGCCCCTGGGTCGCTCCGGTCACCAGCAGCAACCGTCGCCGCCTGGAGAAAGCACTGTTTAACGGCGCCTATAAAGGTGTTACCGATTTCATTACTCGCTGGGTCTGGCCGGCACCTGCCCGCAAGGTCACGGCCTGGTGCGCTCACCTGGGACTGAAACCGAATCATGTCACCGCCCTCAGCTATGTGCTGACCGTGTTGGCCGGTTATTGGTTCTGGCAGGGTGATTACGGCTGGGGTTTACTGGCGGGCTGGATCATGACCTTCCTGGATACCGTAGACGGCAAGCTGGCAAGAGTGACGATTACCTCCAGCAAGTTTGGTAACCTTTTCGACCATGCCCTGGACCTGGTGCATCCGCCCTTCTGGTATCTGGCCTGGGGCGTGGGACTGGGTGCCGCCTGGCACTTTGAGACGGCGGTGAACACGGTCATAGCAGTGATTTTTGCCGGTTATATCGCAGGGCGCCTGTGTGAAGGGGCGTTCAGGTTTGTGGCGCCATTTTCGATGTTTATCTGGCGGCCCTTTGATTCCGTCAATCGTCTGTTTACCGCCCGGCGTAACCCCAACCTGTTGATCCTGACGCTGTTCTGGATGGCCGGCCGAGGTGATACCGGATTGGTCCTGGTAGCGGCCTGGACGCTGGTTTCAACCCTGGTATTGGCAGTGCGTCTGGCCTGGGGCGGGTTCTTGCGCAACCGTGGTGTGCAACCGGAACCCTGGCTAAGCCGGGTGGATGCCCGGGCCAGCTCCCGCTCCACCATCGAAAAGTGGTTTGCACCGGGAATGGGGCCTGCGGATGTCTGAATCGGCCGGGCCCGTATACGGCCGCATCGGTATCCTGCTCAACCCGCAAAGCGGGCGTGTGCGGCGCCGTTTGTCATGGTGGCGTAAGCGCACCGCCTCAGTGCCCGGTGCCGTAGTGCTTGAAGCGGTCAGCCCGCAAGAGGTTGCCCGGGCCCTGGATCAACTGCGGGGTGAAGCGGTCGGGCTGCTGGTCCTGATCGGTGGCGACGGTACCCTGCAGGCGTTGCTGACAGCGGCGGGACTGGCTGGCCGGGAGCCGCTACCGGTGCTGGTTATACCCGGCGGCACCACCAATATGAGTGCCCTGGGCCTGGGAGCGGGGAGGAGCGCCGAGGCCGCACTACGGGCCCTGATCCGCTGGCGCCGCGGCGAAGGTCCGGCACCCGCGGTGGTACACTGGCCGTTATTGCGGGTGGTGGGTGCTGCGCGGGTACAACAGGGATTTTTCTTCGGTACCGGGGCTGTCCAGAGCGGTGTCAGTTACTTCCATGAGCGGCTCAGGCCCACAGGCATCAAGGGGACCCTGGGGCCATCACTGGCCTTATGTCGCATGCTGGCGGCCTTGCTGCGGGGCCGCCCGCACCCTCTGCTGCCGACCACTCGCTGCCAGCTCGAAGGGGATGGTGTACGCTGGGAAAATGATTGGTTGCTGGTATTGGCATCAACGCTGGACCGCTTGCTGCTGGGCTGCCGCCCCTACTGGGGGCAACAGCCCGCCCCCATGCATTTCACCGCCGTAGCCCGCAATCCGCGCCGCCTGCCACGGAAACTGGTGAGCATTTTGCGCGGTCGCGGTGCAGCCGTCGCCCGTTCTGAAGAGGGCTATCTCAGCGAAAATCTGCACCAGCTCACCTTGACAGGGGTAGCCGATTTCATCCTGGATGGTGAACTCTTTCATGCCAATTCTCCCCTGCAAGTCGCCACCACGGCACCACAGCAGTTTCTGGTGTTTTAATGCCATGAAATCTTCTACGCATCCCTTTCCCGACCCTCCCCCTCCGGAGGAACTGATGGCAGAAATCAGAGCGCAATCCGGCCAGCCGGTCGCCCGCGAACTGCAACCGCTGACAGATCAGGCGCTGAGACGGTTCGGGGCGGCTGTTGAGGGGGTATTGTTCTATGGCTCCTGCCTGCGCAGCGGTAAGCCGACCGAAGGCGTGGTCGACTTGTATGTGCTGGTGGACAACTATGCCCATGCCTTCCCCCGGCGCCTGCTACGTTGGGCCAACGCCTGCCTGCCACCCAATGTATTCATGTTGCACGCATCCGCCCCGGACGGTCAGGTACTGCGCGCCAAGTGCGCAGTGCTGTCCCTGGCGCATTTCGAGCAGGGTACCGGGCAGTGGTTTCAAAGCTACCTCTGGGGGCGTTTCGCCCAGCCTTCACGGTTGGTTTTCAGCCGCAACGCCGAGGTGCAGGACCGTATCCATCGGGCATTGGCCCAGGCGGTGGTAACGCTGCATCGGCGCACCCTGCCCGCAATGCCGGACCGGTTCACCGCCGATGAGCTCTGGCGCCGCGCCCTGTCCCTGAGTTACGCCACTGAATTACGGCCTGAGGCGGCGGGACGACCCGATGAACTGGTGCAGCACGATGCTTCCGGTTATCGTCGCCTGAGCGCAACCGTGGTCCCGGCCCTGGCGGAGATGGTGTTGCTGGGTGACAATCTTTACGGGAGTCGCCTGCCGCCTGCCGCTCGCCAGCGCGGAATGCGCCAGTGGCAATGGCGGCGGCTCCAGGGGCGGACCCTCAACGTGGCCCGACTGATGAAATCGGTGCTCACGTTTGAAAACGGGGTCGATTATGTGGTGTGGAAGCTGGAGCGCCATACGGGGGAGAAAATCGAGGTTTCCCCGCGTCTGCGGCGTTACCCGTTGATCTTCGGTTGGCCGCTGTTATGGCGGTTACTCCGGGAGCGGCGCCTGCGCTAGACGGTAACGGCAGGCGCTCCCATTCAACTCAGCCAATCCAGAATCGCCCGGGCGCCCCGCTCCGACGGTGGCACGCCTGACTCATCGAACGTCATTCGCAACAACTCCCGCTGGACCGAATAATAATGGTCGCGGTGGCTGTCGACTGCGCGGTCCAGTGCCTGGGGTAACGCTTCGATACCTTCAATCACCTCCCCCATGCTTTGATGCAGGCGGCTTGCCGGGTTGTCGTCTCCACCCGACGGGAGGAAAATGCATGGCCGCGGCGTGCGAACGAACTCATATACCTGGGAACTGACATCACCGAGATAAATATCGGCGGCATTGGTATAGGTCATATCCATGGACGCGGTGCTGCCCGTATCAATGTGAATGCGCGGATTCCCGCGAAATCTCCGGAGGGATCGCGCACCGTGCCGCACCCCCCGTGCATACAGCAGTACATGGGGAGCGAATATCAGGTTGAAATCATCCTGGGAAGCAAAATACTCCAGCACCTGCATACCGTACTCGCGCCAGGATGACTCGCGGTTACTGAAGTGAGGGTTGTACAGCACCACCGGCCTCTGATCGTTAAAAATCCCTCGCCGCTTCGCCTGCCGATCCACCACTTCGAACTTCGGATAGCCGGTGACCGCCAACCGCTGGTCTGGAATTTCAAGATCCGATGCCAGCCTGTCCCTTATTTTGGCACCAGGACAGAGTATAAGATCGAACTCCCGGTGCCGCGGGTGATAACCGACACTTCGATCGCCGGCACCGTGATGGGTATACACCAGCTTCAGGTCGGACAACTCCGGGAAATTTCGCAGCTTGAGGCTGTTGGCCTCGGGAACCACCAACACATCGAAATCCTGATACAGCCTCCTGCTAAAACGTCGGACCATGTCTTTCTCTGCCAGCCTGACCGGACGCATCAGCGACGCGGCGAACCGCATCAGCCCCGGCACCCGGGCGCTCACAAAGGTAACCTTGTGTCCCGGATAAAGGCGGCCTATCTGCTGAACGGTTTCCTCAATTCGAGGTGAAGCGCTGATAATCGCCACCTCGACGTTTTTTGCCATCCGGGACAGCTGAAATGCCACGGGGGCGCCATGGTAAACCTGGTGAGCGGCCACATGGTTGAACAAAAATGCAATGCGGGTTGTTGATTTCACAGTATTTCCGGATCGGTAAGTTAAATGGCTCAAATCAGTTATCAGAGGGAAACACGAATGATGATCTCTGTTATCCAGTTCCAGCAGACCGGTCCCCGCCTGATTCCACAGTCGTTCACCCGCGTCCCGTCCCGATGTTCTGCATGCGGCCAGTCTACCGAAAGAAATCCCGCGCCGGGAAGACCGACAGACCGGGTGCCGAAAAACAATCAGTTGATCCAAACGACGGCTTTCTGGATGAGGGAGAATCCTCGCTCTTTGGTTACATCCTGGAGACCGACCAAAAAGACAACGGTTTCAGGATTATCTTCTCCCTTATAGATCCGGATCAGAGGACAGAAACGTCTTTCGAAGTGGAGTGCCCGTTCATTCTTCAATGAGATGACGCTCCAGCCCGAGACTCACAATGTAAATTTTCTGGACAAAAAAACCGCTGGGCTCTCACTCAGCGGTTTTTTAATATCCTTGATGTTTCACACAGCTTCAGGAAACCCTCTTCCGGCGCGAATGGCCAGGGCCAGGAGACCCAGCCCGAGAAGCCCCAGTGTGCCAGGCTCAGGCACAGATACCGGCGGCTTGTCGGAACTGTAGGACTTGTCGCTACCGCCACAACCTTCGTCACCGTCGTTCAACGTGCCTTCAGCACAGAGCTGCTGAGAGCGAATGGCAACCACGCCGAAATCGTCCAGGCCAAGACCGAAATCCGAGGTGCTCCACGCGAAACTTTGGAGTCCGTCAAACCCCTGTTCTCCCAGTCGGAATACAAGCCCCCAAACACCATCAAACTCCGGGATCGAAAGGCCCTCAATGTTGCACCCTCCTCCGCCGCAGGACTCAGTGTCTGTATCGGTTCCAATCAGGCTTACTGTCGAGTCGCCCATCAGATCGACCTCGGCACCGCCGGTACCGGCGCTGCCGAAATCAATGAAGATTCCCAGCGGCTCTGCATTCCAGGGCTCGACTGTCAGGTTGTAATTGAAACGACCTGCCTCGTTGTCATTAACCCCAAAAATGTAGTTGCCTGAACCGTTTTCATTACTCGTCCAGGTATCATAGGTAATCATCTCTGCCTGAGCCGCCCCGGCACCTGCCAGGCATCCGGCAGCAAGCAGTGATGGCAAGAACCTTCCTTTGAACTTCATGTTATTTCCCTCCGTTAGACGACGTGCAACTCCGGTAGAGGCATCCGCGTCACTACTTTCGGAACTGCCCAGCCACTTTCTTCGTCTTGATAAAGCAAACCATGAGCCAACCAGGAAAAACATATATCTTCCAGCCCGTTACAAGTGCAGAGAAAAGCCCCTCCAGAGTAAATTGTAAAATTTTTCGACACCATCTCACCGCCCCTTACATTCATTATTCGTTCCGTGACAATTCGCGCCAGGTACGTTCTGATCGGTATCAAGACGAACCTGGGGTTCCCTGCCGGCGTGGAGAAGTATTGAATGGGCAGCCAGTAACTGTCAGAGTCTGGCGTTCCGGAAAGCAACGCCGTTCCGCCCGATCAAGAAAGGAGATAGCATGCCTGTCTGGCTTCAGTGGACCCTGATTATTGCCGGCCTGATTGCCATAACCTGCCTGATCTGGTTTATCCGGAAACAGATGGCTGTGCTCTCCGAGGAGCGCCGGCGTCAGGAAAAAGCCGAGGCGTTCCAGGCAAAGCGTCGTGAGGACATCATTGGCAGCATCCGCGTCATTGCCGTGGCCGTGGAGGAGAATCAGATCGAGTACTCCGAAGCCTGCCTGCGCATCAAAGGACTGCTGGACCACGTGGCGCCGCATCTGCTGGAGGAGGCTCCCTTCCGGGTCTTCCAGACGGTCCACGAGAAACTGGAACATATGCCCACCCACCGGGCGCGGCAGGCAACCGAGACTCGATTCGTAGAGAAGATGGACAAGGAACGCTTCGAAGTCGAAGAAATCCACGCCGACGAAATCCGCCGGGCGGCGACAGCGATTCGCCATCATCAATTTGACTGATCAGCCGAAACCGAACTGGTCGGACCTCATTTTGTAACTATATGATGTAACAACCTTCCTTGTTTTCTCCTGGTAAGTCAGGACGACTCCACGCAAAGCGGGTGAGCTTGCCCGCCATTGGGCCGGCTTTTTTCGTGGTCAAAGGCCCGGCGGCGGTATAGACATCATTCCGACTGATGCCCGGCAAATAAGACTCGATCACCGAAGGATCGAAGTGGGGATTCACTTCCCGGGCCCGTGAGACCAGTCGGTGATGGGGAGGGAAGATCCGGGCCAGCGCCAGTTCTCCGAAGTTGTGCAACAGCGAGGATGAGGCCCAACTGACCGCCCGGGCCGCCAGTCGACCTGGCAGACCGGTGTCAGTGACACGCGTTGGGCAGAATTTCCAGGAGCCTGCCGCACCGCGAGGGGTAGTTCCATAAGGATCTCTCTGGTTCAGACGTCGCCATAGCGTATTCGTTCGCCCAGCCAACGGCGAATCAGTCCATTGACAACCTCAGGGTGCTTCATCAGCGATGGGGCCATCTCCCTGACCGGTTCAATCCAGCCCTTGTCCCTTTCAAAATCCGCGAGCCGGAATTGCATCATGCCCGTTTGCCGCGTTCCGAGGACCTCCCCGGGGCCACGGATTTCCAGGTCTTTTTCGGCAATAACGAAACCGTCCTGACTGTCGCGGAGCGCCTGCAGTCTCGCCTTGCCATTGGACGATAATGGCGGGTGGTAGAGCAACACACAAAAACTGGCCTGTTCACCACGCCCGACCCGGCCCCGCAACTGGTGCAGCTGGGCCAGACCGAGACGCTCCGGATTTTCGATGATGATGAGCGAAGCATTGGGCACATCCACCCCTACTTCAATCACCGTGGTCGCGACCAACAAATCCAGCTCACCGGCCTTGAAACGCTCCATCATCTCAGCTTTTTCCCGGGTTTTCAGTCGACCGTGGACAAGGCCAACCTGCAACCCCGGGAGCCGTTCGGAAAGTTCGCGTGCTGTCACCTCGGCCGCCTGGCATTGCAGCGCTTCGGACTCTTCAATCAGCGTGCAGACCCAATAGGCCTGGCGGCCATTCCGGCAGGCGCTGCGCACCCGCTCAATCACATCATCGCGCCGGCTGTCGGAAATCACAATAGTTTCAATGGGCTTGCGCCCGGGCGGCAATTCATCGATGACCGAGGTATCGAGATCGGCATAGGCACTCATCGCAAGGGTTCGGGGAATCGGGGTTGCGGTCATGATCAATTGATGGGGCGCCAGGGAACCGCCCACACCCTTTTCCCGCAACGCCAGACGCTGGTGAACGCCGAACCGGTGCTGCTCGTCCACGATCACCAGCGCCAGCCGGTCGAACCGGACGTCCTCCTGGAACAGCGCATGGGTACCAATCACCACCGGGGCATCCCCGGAGCTCACGGCATCAAGAGCTTCCTGCCGGGCTTTGCCCTTGACCTTCCCGGAGAGCCAGGCCAGCCGGATACCCAAAGGCTCCAACCAGCCACGGAAATTCTGGTAATGCTGCTCCGCCAGTATCTCGGTGGGCGCCATCAGGGCCACCTGGGCACCCGCACTGATCGCCTGCAGCGCCGCCAGGGCCGCCACCACAGTCTTCCCCGAGCCGACGTCACCCTGGACCAGCCTGAGCATCGGGATGGGCTGACTCAGGTCCTGGCGGATATCACTTACGACATGCTTCTGGGCGCCGGTGAGGGCAAACGGCAGGCTGTCGAGAAAACGTGCGGCAAGATCCCCGGTTGGCAGCAGCGGCAGAGCCTCCCGCGTCTGGATCTGTTCGCGCACCTGCAGAAGGCTGAGCTGGTGCGCCAGTAATTCTTCCATCACCAGGCGTTGCTGCGCCGGATGTTTGCCCTCCACCAGCAGATGAACGGGCGCGTTCGCCGGTGGTGCATGGACCAGCCTCACCGCCTCGGTGATGCCCGGCAGGTGGTAATCCGCCAGCAGGCCTGCTGGCAGCCAGTCCCGGATGGGAAACCGATCCAGGTAGTTCAAAGCCTGCTGACAGAGATTTCTCACCCTGGGTTGCTGGATGCCCTCGGTGAGCGGATATACCGGGGTCAGGGTGGCCTGGCCTTCCGGCGGCATGGGCGGAGGATTCACCTGGTATTCGGGGTGGTAGAACTCGTATCCGGCCCGACCCGGCCTGACTTCCCCGAAGCAGCGAACCCGGGCACCCTCGGACAGCTGGTTCTTCTGGGCGGCATTGAAGTGAAAAAAACGCATGACCAGAAAACCACTGCTGTCCCTGAGCGTTACCTGAAGGCTGCGGCGCCGGCCCATGACCAGGTCCGCCTTCATCACTTCGCCCTCCACCACGGCTACGTCGCCGATCCGGAGGTTGCCCATGGGGACCACCCGGGTACGATCCTCATACCGGTGAGGCAGATGAAACAGCAGGTCCTGCAGGGATTCAATGCCCAGTTTGGCGAGCTTCTCAGCCAGGGCGTTTCCAACGCCCTTGAGCTGAGTGACGGGAATATCGTCCAGTGCCTTCATAGGGAGCTCAGGCGGTTTCGGCGATGGCCGGATTATCCGTTTTCGCTTTCTCCACGACCCGGCACTGACTGGCTGCGAGGGACAGCACATCAATGGCCTTGGGTCGAGGGAAGGTTACCCGCCAGGCCAGGGCCACTGTCCGGAATGGCACCGGCGGGGCAAACGGCCGGACGGCGAGGATGTCTTCGTGATACTGCATGGTCGTAACCGCTGAGAGAGGCAATACGGTAACTCCGAGCCCTGAGGCCACCATGTGGCGAATGGTTTCCAGGGAGCTGCCTTCAGTCACCAGCGAGGGAGAGCCGTTGTCCACTCGCCTGGTAATCGCCTCGACCAGGGGCGGGCAGGATTCCAGCACCTGGTCCCGGAAACAGTGGCCGGGACCCAGCAGCAACAGCTGTTCCTTTGCCAGCTCCCCGGCGGTAAGCTGTTCCTTTTTGGCCAGCGGATGACCGGCCGGGAGCAGAACCACAAAGGGCTCATCATAAAGGGGCAACGTCAGCACTTCCGGCTCTTCGAACGGCAGCGCGATGATAATTGCGTCCAGCTCGGACTGCCGCAGTTTCTGGCGCAGATCGGCGGTGTAGTTCTCCTCGATATACAGCGGCATGTCCGGTGCCGCCCGACGCAACTCAGGTAACAGGTGGGGGAACAGATAAGGACCGATGGTGTAGATGGCACCGACCTTCAGCGGTGAATTCATCTGATTTTTGCCGTCCTGGGCCATGTCCTTGATCACATTCACCTGATCCAGAACCCTCTGGGCCTGCTCGATGATGCGCTGACCGGTCTCCGTCACCCGGATGCTGCTTTTGCTGCGCTCAAACAGAGGGATACCCAGCTCGTCCTCGAGCTTCTTGACGGCAACACTGAGCGTCGGCTGGCTGACATGACATCGCTCCGCTGCCCGGCCAAAATGCCTTTCGCGGGCGAGGGTAACGACGTATCGTAACTCGGTAAGAGTCATGGTGAGCTCCGGTCAGATAGGAACGGGTCGAAGTTTCACTTATTTATGAGGTAAAGCATAAGGATTGAAATTGTCTATGGCAATCACTGAAAACGGGCATCTGCCGCGCATTCTGGTCGCCGGCTGCGGGAAACTCGGTGGCAGTATTGCCAGCGCCTTGCTCGACAATGCCGAGGTGTTCGGTCTGCGCCGGGATGCAAGCAAGGTACCTGAAAGAGTAGTCGGTATCAGCGCCGATCTGACCCGTCCGGAAACACTCGAGGGCAACCTTCCGGACCGTCCGGACATCGTCATTTACTGCCTGACGCCCTCCAGCTACGACGAAGACGGCTACCGGAACGCCTATGTCACCGGGCTGGCCAACCTGCTCGAGGCAATCGGAAATCAGTCACTGAAGCGCCTGATCTTTGTCAGCAGCACCAGCGTTTATGCCCGGGATGATGACGGATGGGTGGATGAGAACAGCGAGACTGTGCCGGCAAAATTCAGTGGGCAGCAAATCATCGCCGGTGAACAGACCGCGCTCGACAGCCTCCACCCGGCCACTATCGTGCGCTTCAGCGGGATCTACGGGCCCGGCCGCCAACGTTTCCTGGAGGAGGTTCTGGAAGGGCGCATGAATCCCCAATCGCCAGCGCCTTTCAGCAACCGGATCCACGAAGTGGACGCTGCACGGGTGGTCGTTCATCTGGTGGACCGGGCTCTGGCCGGTGAGACACTGGAGGCGGTATACATCGCCAGTGATTGTGAGCCGGTGAGGCTGGACGAGGTGGTCGAGTGGATCCGGGACCAGATTCCCTGCAAACCCCCGCAGGCGGATGCACCCAGGGGCGGCCGGGGCGGAAGCAAGCGATGCAGTAACAGGAGGTTATCGGAAAGCGGCTTTACGTTCCGGTACCCCGATTTCCGGGCGGGGTACCGGGAGATGATCGACAGCCTCAGCTGAGCACCATCACCGCTTCCATCTCGACAGGAACACCCTTCGGCAGTGCCGCTACGCCAACGGCGGCACGGGCCGGATACGGCTCCTGGAAGTATGTCGCCATGACTTCATTGACGGTGGCGAAATTGGCCAGATCCGTCATGTAGATATTGAGCTTGACGATATCCTTGAGCTCACCGCCGGCCGCTTCACAGACCGCCTTGAGGTTCTCGAATACCTGACGGGTCTTGGCGGAGAAATCCCCCGGAACCACTTCCATGGTTTCCGGATCCAGCGGAATCTGACCGGAAAGGTAAACTGTATCCCCCGCCTTGACCGCCTGCGAATAGGTGCCAATCGCCTGGGGGGCATTTTCGGTCTGGATTACGGATTTGTTGGTCATGATCTCGAAATTCCTCTCTTCCAAAACGCCAATGCTCGCCGCTCACGACCGCAACTGTCAACCGGCCTTTGCTAGTGGCGAACGCGGTTGATGTGCGTCACCGCCCGGATGTTACGGATCCTGCGCATCACCCGTGCCAGGTGGCGGCGGCCGTTCACGTGCAATACCAGGCTGACGATCCCGAACCTGGCGTTCTGGTCCTCTACGCTGATGCGCTCGATGTTGCCATCAGCCCTGGCCACGGCTTTGGCCAGCTCCGCGATAACCCCACGTTGGCGTTCCAGCTCCACCCGGAGCTCAACCGAGAACTCATCGGTAATATCCTTGGCCCACTTGAGGTGGGTCAGGCGCGCCCTGCCCTCGTCGTCTTCCGGCAGGCGCGAACAGGTGTCGGAATGAATCACCATCCCGTTACCGGAGTCCATCACGCCAACCACCGGGTCCCCCGGAATCGGTTTGCAGCAGTTGGCGAATTTCACCAGCAACCCTTCGGTACCACGGATGGTGACCGGACTGCGATCCGCCGGCCGCCCGCCTTCAACCACTGAACTTCCGGCGCCCTCGGCACCGTTGACCAGTTGCCGGGCCACCAGGTAGGCCATACGGTTGCCAAGGCCAATATCACTGATCAGATCTTCAAAACTGTTCACCTGGTTGTGATTAACCACCGCCTGCTTCTGGCCGTCGCTGATCTCGGCGAGTTTGGCGCCAAAGCCCTTGAGTGACTTCTTCAACAGGGTACGACCAAGATCCAGGGATTCCGCCCGTTTCTGGGTCTTGAGAACATGGCGAATACTGCTGCGCGCCTTGCCGGTGACCACAAAGCTCAGCCAGGCGGGATTGGGCCGCGCGCCCGGCGCGGTGATGATTTCCACTGTCTGGCCGCTTTGCAGTGGCTGGCTCAGGGAACCAAGGTTGCGATTGATCCGACAGGCCACTGCCGCATTGCCGATATCGGTGTGGATGGCATAGGCAAAATCCACTGGTGTGGCGCCGCTGGGCAACTCCATGATCCGGCCTTTCGGGGTGAATACGTAGATTTCGTCGGGGAACAGGTCCACCTTGACGTGCTCGATGAACTCCAGGGAGTCATCGGCACGCTCTCGCATCTCCATCAGGCCCTTGACCCAGCGGTCTACCCTGGCCTGGTTGACGCTGGTGACATTGGACGGCTCGTTCTTGTACATCCAGTGGGCCGCAATACCGTTGTTGGCAATGTGCTCCATCTCCTCGGTGCGGATCTGGATCTCGATGTTCACATGCATGCCGAAAAGGGTGGTGTGCAGGGACTGGTAGCCATTGGCCTTGGGCATGGCAATATAGTCCTTGAAGCGGCCCGGCAGCGGCTTGTAAAGGCTGTGCACGGCACCAAGGATGCGGTAGCAGTCGTCTTCGGTGTCGGTGATGATCCGAAAAGCGTACACATCCATGATCTCATGGAAGGATTTGTGCTTGAACTTCATCTTGTTGTAGATGCTGTTCAGGTGCTTCTCGCGCCCGAGGATACGGCCCGGCAGCCCCCTTTCCTCCAGCTTTTCCTGCAGCTTGCCGCGGATTTCCTCAATGATTTCCCGGTGACTGCCCCGCAGCTTGCTCACTGCTTTGGAAATATATCTGGCACGCATCGGGTACAGGGACGAGAAGCCCAGATCTTCAAGCTCGGTACAGATGGAGTGCATGCCCAGACGATTGGCAATCGGGGCGTAGATATCGAGGGTTTCGGTGGCAATACGCTGGCGCTTTTCGTAGGGCATGGGCCCGAGAGTGCGCATGTTGTGCAGCCGGTCCGCCAGTTTCACCAGAATCACGCGGATATCCCGCGCCATCGCGAGAGTCATTTTCTGGAAGTTCTCCGCCTGCGCTTCCGCCCGGGAGCGAAATTCAATCTGGGTCAGCTTGCTGACGCCATCCACCAGTTCCGCCACATCCTCGCCGAACTGTTCAGACAGGGCATCCTTGGGAATACCGGTATCTTCAATGACGTCGTGGAGCATGGCGGCCATCAGGCTCTGATGGTCAAGCTTCAACTCGGCGAGAATACGGGCAACCGCCAGCGGATGGGTAATGTAACGGTCCCCGCTCTTGCGCATTTGCCCTTCGTGAGCCTGTTCGGCGTAATAGTAGGCCCTTCGCACCTGATTGATGCGATTGGTATCCAGATAGGTACTGAGCTCTCTTGCCAGACCTTCAACCATAGGCTCTGCAGACACCGCGCCTCCACACTTTTCGAATTTCAGGGACAAAAAAACCCGAATGCACGCATCCGGGTCCTTCCTGATCCTTCCAGCAACGTTCTATAAATACACTATAAAACCGCGGGGACAGATTTCAATGGTTCAAACTTGCGCATAGATAGGTAGATATCCTGCGCAGTGATCAATCCTCGTCTTCTTCTTTGAGAAGATCCCGGGTCACCTTGCCCTCGGCAATTTCACGCAGCGCAATGACTGTCGGCTTATCGTTCTCTTCCGGAACCATCGGCTCAAAGCCCTTGGTTGCAATCTGGCGGGCACGCTTGCTAGCCAGCATCACCAGCTGGAAGCGGTTATCAACGTTTTCCAGACAATCTTCAACGGTAACTCGTGCCATAACTTCCCCGACAAATAAAAATGACTGTTTCGACAGACCGCATAGTTTACTGCGACCGGCTCAATTTGTATACAGGAAAACCGCGCATCAGGCCTTGCCAGAGAGCCCCGCCAGCAGCTCCCTGTATCTGACCTGCTGGACCTGCATACGCAGCCTCTGGCTGCGGACAATCGCAAGCAGATCCGCCAGCGCCACCTGAAAGTCGTCGTTCACCACCAGGTAATCGAACTCCAGGGCATGGGAGCATTCTTCGGTGGCTTCCCTGAGCCGGCGTTCGACGACATCCGGAGCGTCTGTGCCGCGTCCGGTCAGACGCTTCCGCAGGACCTCGGCGGAAGGAGGAACAATAAAGATACTGATGCATTCCGGAATGAGCCGGCGCACCTGTTCGGCCCCCTGCCAGTCGATTTCGAGAATGACGTCCTCACCCCGGGCCAGGGTCTCACGCACCCAGGCCTGGGAAGTACCGTAGTAATTGCCGAAGACATCGGCATGCTCCAGGAAATCGCCACCGGCGATCATGTCCTCGAATTCATCCCGGCTGACAAAATGGTAGTTCACCCCGTCCTGCTCCCCTTCCCGCATGGGCCGGGTGGTGTGGGAAACGGACACGCCGAGCTTCCCATCATTTTTCAGCATTTCTGCCACCAGGCTGGTCTTGCCCGCACCCGAGGGGGCAGAAATCACAAACAGGGTGCCCTGCTCTCCGGCCTGACTCATGACTGAAAACTCCCGAACGTCGATGTGGTGCTCGCCCGGAGCAGCCTGTCGGACTCAAGACTGATCTGCTGCGCCGGTGGGAAAACGGGCGATTATACGTGAAAGCCGCAGGGTCGGCGAATCCGGGAGAAGATGCAAGACGGGGGTCAGATGAATGCTTTCACCTGCCCCCATTTTCAACCGCCTCCCCGGGAACATCATTCTGGCGCCACAGCCACTTCTCCAGCAGGATAATCAGAGACCCCACAAACGCCACACCCGCGGACATCAACCAGTCAGCCGCCTCCAGCGGTCGGGTATGGAAAAGCTGGTTGAAGGGCCCGAGATAGACAAAGGCCAGTTGCAACACCAGGGTCACCCCGATACCCAGATAAACCCAGAGATTGCTGAACAGGCCGATCCGCCAGAACGACCGGGTGAGCGAGCGGCAGTTCAGCAAGTACAGCATCTGGAACAGGATGATGGTCGTGACCGCCATGGTCTGCGCCTTGCCCCGGGCAAACTCAACCGCAGTCCCTTCGGAAAGATCGGCGCTGTACTCCAGCAGAAAAAGCCCGGCCGCCCCACCCGTCATCAGGGCACCGACCAGAAAGGTACGAACCACCAGGAACCGGCTCAGCAGTGGCTCCTTGGGCGACCTCGGCGGTCGCTTCATCAGGCCCGGCTCCCTGGCCTCCATGGCCAGCGGCAGCGCCAGTGCAGAGGCAACAACCAGGTTCACCCAAAGAATCTGCACCGGTTCGATCGGCATCAGAAGATGGCCGTCAGTAACGGGGAAGAAAAGTACCGCAACCAGGATGATCATTGCCTGCCCGAGACTGGTGGGCAGCACGAAAGCGAGAGACTTGGAGAGATTGTCGTAGACCCGTCGCCCTTCCTCTACCGCGGCACTGATGGAGGCGAAATTATCATCCGCCAGCACAATGTCGCTGGCCTCCCTGGCAACCGCCGTGCCGTTGATTCCCATGGCCACCCCGATCTCTGCCCGCTTCAGTGCCGGCCCGTCATTGACACCATCACCGGTCATGGCAACAACCTGCCCTCCGGCCTGAAGCGCCTTGACCAGCCGCAGTTTATGCTCCGGCGCCACACGTGCAAACACGTTGGTGGAATGTACCAGCTCGAGCAGCTCCGCATCGGTTGCCGCCTCGATCTGCGCTCCCGTCACCACCGGCGCCTCTTCGTTGTCCGCCTGCAGCAAACCGATGCTCTGGCCGATGGCCCGGGCGGTCTCTGCGTGATCGCCGGTGACCATCTTGACCACAACACCGGCCTGCTGACAGATCCTGACGGCCTGAACAGCTTCATCGCGGGGCGGATCCGACATACCGACCAGCCCAAGGAAACAAAGCTCGTCCTGCCAGCCGGAGGATTCCAGGTCCACACTGCCTGCGGAAGGCTTCGCCATGGCAACCGCCAGCACGCGCATGCCCCGTGCCGCCAGGGCCTCCACGGCTTGGTGCACCGGTTCCATGGCCATGGGCTGGCCTCCGGCGAACACCGGGCACATTTCGGCAATCACCTCGGGCGCACCCTTCACACACACCATACGGGACTCATCTCCGGAGTTGTGCAGGGTCGCCATGAACTGACTTTCGGAACTGAACGGGATTTCGCCCTCGCGGGGGAAAGCCGCCCGCACGGCATCCTCATCCAAAGCCGCCTTGGCAGCAGCGACGACCAGAGCCCCCTCGGTGGGGTCGCCAACGATTCGCCAGCGCCCATCCTTACACTCCAGCTCCGCGTCGTTACAAAGCAAACCCGCCAGCAGCAAGTCGTGAACCTGCTCCGGCAGCGGGGACAATGCCTGGCCTCCGGCCCGCAGCTCACCTTCGGGCGCGTACCCGATGCCGGTCACCTCGACCTCCAGGCCCGGCGTCCACAAGGCCTCGACAGTCATCTCATTGCGCGTCAGGGTTCCGGTCTTGTCGGTGCAGATAACGGTGGTGCTGCCCAGGGTTTCTACTGCGGGAAGGTGACGGACGATGGCACGGCGGCGCGCCATACGCTGCACACCGATGGCCGATGCGATGGTGATAACGGCAGGCAGACCCTCGGGAATCGCGGCAACGGCGAGCGTGATCGCAGCCAGCGCACTGTCGAACAGCGAACTATCCCGCCATATCCCGGCGATAAAGATAAGCGCCGCGACCACGAGGATCGCCAGGGAAATGGCTCTGGCCAGGCTGGCGAGCCGACGGGTCAGTGGAGTCTGCAGCTCCGGGGTTTCGCTCAGCAACCGGGAAATCCGGCCAAGCTCGCTGCCGGCGCCCGTGGCCACCACCACGCCGTAAGCAGTGCCGGCAGTGACCAGGGTCCCGCCGAAAGCCATGGAATGACGATCACCAATCTCCGCGTCATCTGCCACCGGCTCTTCCTGCTTGGTCACCGGCAGCGATTCCCCGGTCAGTGCCGCCTCATCGACCTGCAGTCCATTGACCTCAAGCAGCCGGACATCGGCCGCCACCTGGTCTCCGGCCTGCAGCAACAACACGTCCCCCGGCACCACCGTATGGGCCGGAACCGACCTGGCGTCACCGTCGCGCAGCACCGTGGCATTCTGCGGCACCATCCGGCTCAATGCCTCGATGGCCCGGGTGGCGCGCATTTCCTGAAAAAAGCCGATGGTGGTGTTAAGCACAACGACGGCGAGCACCACAAGACTGTCCGTCACCTTGCCAATCAGTATGGCAAGCACTGCTGCGACGAGCAGCACGTAAATAATAGGATCGGCCAGCTGATGCAGAAGAATCCGGTACCAGGACCGGCGGCCATTGCGTTCAATACGGTTCGGCCCGCTCTGCTTCAGCCGATGCCTGGCCTCCGATGCCGAAAGCCCCTCCGGGCTGGCACGCAGCCGATCGAGGACTTCCTTGAGAGTGCGGGAATGCCAGTGAAAATCGTCCATGGGTCAGGGGATCCGATGAAGCCGGTCGAATGATATTGTCACATGATATCACGGGTAGCCGCACCGCCCTGATGCGGCTCCTGAAGGCATTCCCCCGCACCGACCAGTCGTTGCTGCGGTTGCGGGGCAAGCCAGTTGATGGGTGTTACAGGTCTGCCATGTTGCCAATGTGGATCAGCTGATTCTCCCCGCTGTTGTCATCAACCCCATCATTGTCGTTATTGATCCAGACCTCGCCAGAGGCGGTAACCGTGAGACCTTCCACCTTCTCCGGCACCATGCCGTCCGTGGCCTTCAGGTCCGGGATCAGGTTCCGGACCAGGGTCTTGCTGATGGTGCTGTCCGCGGTGACGGTGGCCAGATTTACCCGGTACACCCGCTTGATGGCCGCGTCCGGGCCGGATTGATTGTCCCGCTCCAGTACCAGGAAGCTGCCGTCGCCCAGCGAGGCGAGATCCGAGAGTCCGACCCAGCCTCCGTTCTGGCTTTCCACGGCACCCAGCGGATAGAACACAAAGGTCCAGCTTTCATCAGCCGGATCGTAAATGCCGATACGGGGGTTGGCTTCGCTGTTCCAGGCCCGCTGGAAGGCCACGTAGAGCTTACCGTTGTACTCGGCCACACCCTCGAAGCCGAAGCGCCTTTGCACGCTATTCAGATTGTCTGGCAGGGTGACGACGTCGGTAATTACCCCCCGGGTATCGGTTTTCACGATCAGGTTGAGCGACTCCACGGGGCGCGAGCTATCACCCACCGTACCACTGCCTTCCGATGCTACCCAGAAGCCTCCGCCGGAAGCGACCGCAATGCCCTCCGGATCCAGGTTCACAGTGCTGTCGTCGTCGTTGATCAGGGCATCCAGGTCCGTGTCATCAAAGGCATTGTCATCGGCAGTTGCGCCGGCGGTCGGCAGGGCAGCGAGGACGCCGTTGCCGTCGGTGATGCGGATTTCCCGGTCAAGGCTGGCTGGCGTGGTGCTGACATCCAGGCCGAAGATCCGGCTGGCCCGGAAGGCACTGTCCTCGATACTCCACAGCCGGCTGGTATCGGACTGGTCTGCGGCAAGGCCGGAGAGGGCGGCAAACGGAATCGGTGTGCCGTCGTTACGATCGGTTGATTGAATGGCCGGGTAGGTCGCGTCCTGTTCCCCATAGCGGTACACGTTTACCGCGCCACGGAAGCTTCCCCGATCATCTTCCTCACTGGCCACCACCAGCAGATTGCGCCCGGGAATGGCCTTCACGCCTTCCGGACCGGCCGCTGCCGGCAGGGTCTGCAGGAATTCCGGCGACCGGGGGTCGGTCACATCGTAAACGGCCACGATGCTGGAGCGCTCGGAGTTGATAAACAGTAGCGGCCTGTCACCGTAGCGGCCGAACTCGGCATTTTCCGGCTCGTTGCCCTTGTTTTCCGAGCGGCCCTCCGGGTAGTGTCCCAGGCGCGCGGTGAGGTGCTCCAGCTGATTGCCGGAGGCGAAGACCACCTCGCCGCTGGTGTTGAAGACGGTGAAGCCCCGGCTGCCGCCGTTCATGTCACCCTCATCCGCCGTGACGAAGTGGTTGCTGTCGATCCAGGTAACACCATCCGGCTCCCGTACGATATTGCTCAGAGAGCCGGTCTGGAAAATAATGTCTTCCTCGACCGTATCCACCTGATCCAGACTGACCCCGCCAGCGCTGAAATGGCCAGTAACGGTGGCAGTGGCCAGATCCACCAGCACCAGATGGTTGTTCTCCTGCAGCGTCACAATGGCCGTATTGTCACTATTGATGTCCACGTATTCGGGCTCAGGATCCGTGGGGGCGATTAAAGCCAGGCCGGTCAGGTCAACATCACGGGGGGTCCAGGCAGCCGGATCTGCGGCGCTGATGTCGGCAACCACCAGGTAACCCGCCGGGGCCTGGGGGGTGCGATCAATCTGGCCGTCATCTATATCCTCATCGCGTTCGTTTTCGATGGCGATGGCGGCATAGGCCTTGTCCGGGCTGACCGCCACGGAATCCGGCTGACCACCCAGATCGATGGTGGTCACCAGAGTACGGCTGGCAATATCCACCACAGCCAGTTTCCCGGATGGATCGGCCAGGCTGGCGGAGGTGTTCACGCCAACCAGGGCGTAGCTGCCCTTTACCGCCACCGATGTGGGCTCGCCGGCCAGATCCAGGGTGCCCAGCGGGGCCGGGGCATCGGGCGTGGTGATATCCACAAACCCGATGACGCCGCGCGGACTGTCGGTGTAGATCAGGGTCTTGCCGTCCTCCGATACGTCAACAATTTCCGCAGCGGTTTCGGTGTCTGTATCGCAGCCTGCATTGATTTGAGTACAGACGGGCAGTGTGGCAACGCGGACAAAGTTAAATGCCCTGGTGTCACTTCCAAGGGGGCCTGAGGAATCGTCATCGTCGCTACAACCGACCAGGATCAGCGGGGCAGAGAGCATCATTGCTTGCAACAGCTTATTGAGTTTCACGTCGTACATCCTTTTAATTCCGTTGAAGGTAGTCAGACATGGTGGTGAGTCGATGTGACATTCGGGTGAAGGAAGTCGCCAGGATTGACATTCCCGGGTCCCTGACCAATCTCCGGGCCTGGCGCGCAAAAGTCGCAGCCCGTCCGTCCCTTGCCGGATGAGCCGGGACATTCAGGCTCAACACATGAATTGAACACATGAAAGGAGGAGATCTCATGGAGATCAATGCGGATTTCTCCAGGCCGGTCGTTGTGCATTCCGAGCAGCTTGAATGGCAGCCCTCGCCCATGAAAGGGGTGGAGCGGCGCATGCTGGACCGGATCGGGGATGAAGTTGCCCGCGCCACCACCATCGTGCGGTATGCACCGGGCAGCCATTTTTCGGCGCACACCCATACCGGGGGCGAGGAATTCCTCGTCCTGGAAGGCGTATTCCAGGACGAGCACGGTGACTTCCCCGCCGGCACCTATGTGCGCAATCCCCCGACCACGTCACATATCCCGCGCTCTGAGGAGGGGTGCACGATTTTTGTAAAACTCTGGCAGTTCGACTTCGCCGACCGTACCCAGTTCAGCAAAAACGTGGAAGCCGGGCCAGGTGCCCCGGTGGACGGCGTTGCCACCGCAAAGCTGCATGAGGACGACCGTGAGATCGTGACCTACAGCAAGCTGGATGCGGGGGCGACGCTCGCCTCAGAGGCACCCGGCGGAATCGAACTGCTAGTGATCGATGGCGCGATCACGGTGAACGACGAGGTGTTGGGCAGGCATGACTGGCTGCGCCTGCCCGAAGGGCAAACCTTGTCCGCGCGGGCCGGGGACGATGGCGCGAAGCTCTGGATGAAGACCGGGCATCTGCGATTTGCCGGGGCACCGGCAGTATAATGTCCCGAACCAGGGGCCGCGCCCACGATGATCAGAGAACTCCGGGTCATGGGGGCGGCCCCTGCCGGCCACCCTTCAGGGAAGTGTCAGGCCCGGCAATAGCGTGAGAGAACCACACAGACAGGTGAATGACCATGAACCGTGATACCCTGGTGCAGCAAGGCCATGTGCGCTACGTGGGCCTGTCCAACTGGGCCGCCTGGCAGGTGATGAAAGCCATCGGCATCAGCCAGGCCCGCAATCTGTGCCCGATCACATCCCTGCAGGCCCACTACACCCTCGTGGGTCGCGACCTGGAGCGGGACATCATTCCGATGCTGGAATCCGAGAAGGTCGGACTGATGGTGTGGAGCCCGCTGGCAGGCGGCTATCTCTCCGGGAAATACGAGGGGCCGGACGCTTCCGAGGAAAACCGCCGCGCCAGGTTTGATTTCCCGCCCGTCAACCGCGAGCGGGGCAGCGACGTTATCAGGGTCATGCGGGAGATTGCCGACGGCAAGCAGGTCGACGGCGAGCCAGTCAACGTGGCCCAGATCGCCCTGGCATGGCTGCTACACCAGAAACCTGTGACCAGCATTATCCTTGGTGCCAGGCGGCCCGACCAGCTCAGGGAAAATATCCGGGCGGCTCAGGTACGCCTATCGGATGAGGAGCTGGCAGCCCTGGATGAGGTCAGCCGCCTGCCCGAGGAGTATCCGGGCTGGATGATGAAAATGATGGCGGGGTATCGGGATACGATGAAGCCGGAAGAATGACTTTGTCACACGATATCAAGGGAAGCCGCGCCGCCCTGGTGCGGCTTCTGAAATGGAGAATATGAATATGTTATCAAAGCGCGGAAAAGCGTGCTCACTGGCCACCTCATTGTATTTGTTGGTGTTTACTGCGCCGAGCGTGGCAGGGGAAGAATGGGAAACCAGTGTCGGAGCCGGTGCGATCTATGCTCCCGACTACCTG
>JAXHVJ010000028.1:0-35774 GCA_034189235.1 Pseudomonadota bacterium | reverse complement strand
TTATCATACCGGCCTTCTCGCAGATTTGCCCCCGTAGCTCATCTGGATAGAGCGGCCCCCTCCTAAGGGGCAGGTAGCAGGTTCGAGTCCTGCCGGGGGTACCATCCCATCAATAGAATCAAAGAGTCAGGCACCAAAAAGCAGCCGGCCCACCAACTTGCCCCTCAACCACAAAACGATCAATTTTTAGCCGGCATTACTTTCTTGCCAGTCCAATTAATAACTTTTCTTGCCTGGCTACTGCGGTTTTTCAGGAAAGGCGATATCTCTCGGTTTTGACAGGCATTCAAGCACAGGGTCCGGTCAAAATCTGTTTGCTTGCTAGAACGACGAAATGGGGTAACGTCGAATCAGGTCTGAAATGGCGTGACCGATCCAAAAAGCAAGCAGAGGATTATTCATAATAATTGTATTCAGAACCTCTGGTAGCAAATTAACCCCCTCTGTCAGCCCCACTGGTACACGTGGAGCAATTGTCTCAGACTTCAGATCTAGACAAGCAATTCAAGCGCTTCATAAACCACTATTCAAATCAGATGGGTAGGCTGCGCTATCATAGACAGATGGCATCAATACTGCTTGATCTTGGGCTAGAATCCAAGCGCGTAGCGGGAGCGGGGGAGAGGCATCATTCAGACAGAAGCTTCAAATACAGTTTGTAATGAGCAACAGTTCTTACTTAGCCCTGAACGCAAGCCCCTACAATTACATGTCGATCCGCTACGTCGGCCTTATGCGAGCCATGCGCCGGCGACCCACTGGTTATTCTCTGGGTGCAGGTGAATATTGCTGACTGTCTTCAGCCTCTTATCCGCTGCAAACTCTGCCTGCTTGAACAAGGCCTGATTCTCTTCTCTGCTGGGCGTCAGCGTTCCAGTGACACCGTTTGTTTTTAACCACTCAGCAAATGCATCTGGATTGGTCTGAACATCACCGTTGGGTTTGACCCAGTAGGCGGTGTATTCCTGCCGCATTCTATTTCCCTGGTCGTTCTGCCACCTGAGGAGACTGGTTAAAAGCGCTCCTCCCTTTAGGGAGTGATTCTCGATAACTGCGCTCAGGCCCATAAAGTCGTAGCTCTTTGCCTTTCTGAGCAGGTACTGCATCAAAAAGGAATCCAGATCCAGCATGTGGGTGTTTGGGCGGTTGACCACCAGGTCGCGATCCAGAGTGACTTCATAGCGGCTCCGCTCCACGCCCAGTTCATGTTGAACCGCTTCTGGAAGCCGAATATGAAAAAGCCGTCCATCGTGAGTTGTCTCAACAACCTCGATGTTGAGCATTCTGAACATACCCACTACAAACGCCACGCCGTGTTCGTGGCCTATCCTCAAGCTGCTGCCGGTTTCGTTCGGATCAAAGCCTGCAGCGTGCTCGAAAAGCTCCCGTTGCTTCTCAGTTGCCGCTTTTGCCCTTTCCAGTGCCTCGGAAATGCGCTCCTGAGTCCGAGTAATCCCCTCAACGGTGGCTTGCTCAAGGATCTGATTAACGTCTAGCAAATCCGCAAGCTCGCCAAGAATGTCGTCGCGAAGCTGCTCGTTGTATTCGGTACTCACCCCAGCCAGGTCCTCTACAACCTGGTCGATGCGGGTGTACATGAGCTCCATGACCTGTTCATCAGCGGTGTCCGGTGAATGAAGATTAAAGACGACTACCCGCTTCTTTTGACCGTAACGGTACAAGCGCCCAATGCGCTGAACCAGGCGCATCGGGTTCCAGGGTAGGTCAAAATTCACCAGGATGTGGCACTTCCGCTGGAGGTTAATACCCTCGCCACCTGCCTCCGTCGAAATAAGAAAATTAGCAGTGTCCTCAAAGCGGGCTATGGCATCGCGCCGCTGGGTATGGGGCATCGAACCATTGATCAGCTCTACACTGCGCTCACCAAACCGGGTCTTCAGCGCGTCACGAATATAGGCCTGGGTAGTCCGGTACTCGGTAAAAATCAGAACCTTCTCGTTCGGATTGCTGCCCAGGATTTCGGTAATCAGTTGATCGATAAACCCTTTCAGCTTTCTGTCGTCGCCACGTAAGCCGTCAGCTTCAGCGATGAGTTCGTCCAGCAGTTCGAGCTCTCCCTCGAAAAATTCTTTGGCGTCTGTGTAGAGCTGCTCTTCCCATTCGCCAAAAAAGCGCTGATCCTGATTTTCAATCTCCTCAAACTTGATACCATCGAGCATCTCACCTTCAAGTCGCGCCTTCCGATTGATCAGAGCCTGATGAATCGCCGCAACGCTGGAGGCCGCCAGTTTCCGGTATACTGTCATGACGAAGCCAATGGCGTTACCCTTGAAACCCAGCGCAGCGCCGGCGGCATAACCCTTCCTCAGATAGTCCTGCAGTTTTTCATCGAACTCCTTTGCTTTTTCAGACACGCGCACCGGCAGCGACTGGGTGGTTTTACCTTTGAACAGGAAGTTCCCTTCCGCATCCGTTACGTCCGCTTTGTTATTGCGGAATACCATCTCTCCGATGATTTCGGGATTCAACGCCAGCGTGGTGATTTCTTCCTTGCGCTCCGGATGAAGCAGCTCCAGAAGTGCCTGGAACTTGTCCTGCATACCCTGGTGGGGTGTAGCGCTCAAAAGAATTAAGGCATCCGTGTTGCGGCGGAGGTTTGCCGCCAGCTGGAACCGTTGGGATGTATCCAGTTTCATTCCGTACTGCCGCCGGCTGAGTCTGTGGGCTTCGTCAAAAATGACGATATCCCACTTCCCGGCTTGCTGGATTTGTTCCAGGTTCTCTGGGTTCTTAAGGCGATCAATGGAAGCGATAACGAAATCAAACATCTTCCAGTGGCGAGGCTCATTGATCATAAAGTCCTCACCGTAAATCTGGAACTCCCCCATTTTGAACTTGTAGTTGAGCTCCTCCTGCCACTGCTTGGTCAAACCTGCAGGAGTAACCAGTAGCACCCGCTTGAGGTGTCCTCTTTGTTTGAGAGCGGCGAGGAGCATGCCTGTCTCGATTGTTTTTCCGAGACCTACATCATCGGCAATCAGCCAATTGAGGTGGCCAGATGCAAGGATGTGGTGAACCAAGTGGATCTGGTGAGGAAGTGGATCAATTTCCAGATTCGACAGGGAGCCGGTGTTCTCATTCCACATTTCCAAGGCATGTGCCAACGATTTGAGCCTGAAACGCTCAGCTCCGTCCTCAGGACCGGTATCGCCAAGAATGAAACGATGTCTCGCCCCCTTTATCTGTCGGAGATTCTCGTACGGCAGCCATGCCTGACGACCCAACTGAAGGAAGTCGACAAGTGCTTGGTCTTTTCCACCGATTGTTCTTACTCGCTGGATTACTCCCTCACCAAGAGACGCTCTTACTCGTGAATTGGGCAGGTCCTGTACTTCTATCTGCGGTTTGAGACCACTCCGGAGGTTATCCAAAGATTCAATAGAAACCTGGCCGGATTTCTGCCACTTAACAGTGATAACCACATCATCGCCTCGATCCACAGAATCGACGACACGGCCCACTACTTCTTCGCCAGACGATGAGACCTTTTTTACCCAGCAGTTTTTGACGGGCAGAAGACGACTGCTACCTTGGCTCACTTTTTATCCTTCTCTTCGTCAAATGCTTCTTTCGGTAGTACTTTGAACTTATTTTCTATTCCCGGCATGGCGAATCCACTATCTGCACCGAGCTCCATGAGTTCGTCCCTCATCTCTGATATTTCACTCAAGAGCTCCGGGTTATCAACGCCCCACTCATCATGGACCGGGAAACTAAAGAGAAATCCAAGATCGCCCGGGAGAGTCCGTCTACTCGCACCCATTCGATACCGGAGGTACTTGAGAAATGCGTGGAAGTGGCGCCGCAACCGGTTATTGAAATACCACTCTTCAAAGAGCTCTTCGATAAAGGCTTCAATTTCGAATTCATCTGGAATGGATGGGAAGCAACGGATAAGCCTCAACGCATCTGCCCAGCTGAAATTCTTGTAAACGGCATCGGCCTGCATAAACGGCGCGTTGGAGCGCATCCGGAATGCGGTCCAGAGATATTCATTGCTAAACCAGATTGTGCGGACCTTTCTTGCCAAGACAATCTGCTCTGGCACAGCACCTCGTTCGATCTGGCTTTCGATCGCAATACGAGCTGCGCCCCACCCACTTTCCACGAAGATTGATTCAAGGAGGGGCAGATATTCCCTATCCCATCCCACTCGTTCGAGGACATCTACGGCAGCCTGTCGGGCTCGCATTTCTCTGGGGATACCGGTAAGCGTGAGGTCCTCGTCGTCGGTTTCACGACTCGCCTCGTCATCGAAGTCGTCGAGGTCTTCCCAGCCAAAATCCTCAGACTCAAAGTCATCCAAGGGGTAGTCTTCTACCGCCTCTGCAACAGGATCTATTTCGTCAAGGTCATCCTCAACATCGACGATGTCGAGAATGTTGCTGTCGTCATCTGGTAACTCAAGGTTGCCTTCGGACTTTTCTGAATCATCATCGCTTTCGAAGGAAAGGCTCAATTGAGATTCTGAACGATCTGGCGTTTCCCTCTGTTTGGGAGCAGAGATCTCACGGGATGCTCCCTCACCCGTTACCTCTGACCGGGATTCAAATGCCTCGGAGACATCTGGCTCTTCCATGCCGACATCCGAATCAACTCTACCAGGCTCATCAAGCTCACTTTCGTCAGTCCCATGTGCGATATCAACGGAAACGGCATCATTTTTCTTTGCGCGCCCCCTTTTGATGATCGTAATTTGAGGCTCGGAATCTTCAGGCGTTTCTGGGGCACTTCGTTTCTCGGGCTGTCGCTTCAAGTGGAGTGTGCCCGATCCTTCCCGATTCAGTACCTCGTCCTCCACGGGCTCAGCGCTGACTTCTTCTAGGGGAGAAAACTCATCGTTTGACGAATCTCCAGCTAACTCTTCAATATATTCTGCGTCTGCGTCGCTGAAGGCTTCTGGTGAGTAATCGTCATGGGAAGCGGGATTCGGGGCGGGGTTAGTTTTGGCAAGAGATCGTCGCAAGTAGACAACCGCTTTCTCCGGCTGGCGGTCCAGGAGATAAACCCGGCCCAGCGCGCTGAGAAGCGACGTATTGTTCGGGGAGTCGAAGATCGCTTCCTCAAGGAGGTCGATGGCGGCCTGACGTAACCCCTGGGTAACAAGCTGATTGACTTGCGTCAGCAAGGATGTCGTCGCTTCTGTCGACTTTCGACCTGCATCATTGTGCATTGTGTTTGTTAGTCCCTAACACCAAACAACTCCCTCTACTGCTAGCGACTCTCTACTCGGCAGACAACTGAACATTGCCGATATCCCGGAGTAACCGATTATTGGTCGCAGGCTCTGATTGCCAAAGGATAGCCTGCGACTTTCTTGTAGTAGCTTCAATACTGATTGATTCGGCGGATTTTTCCAAGCATCGAAAAGCCTTTCAGATCAGTTTCACGGGCTCACACCACTAGAATACGCAAGGAGAGCGACATTAAATGTCGCAAGTCGATGGACCCACAACCGTAGACAACCTCCCTATCAACCACATTTACACATTTATATGCACAACTCATTTATTTGGCACCAGAAATTTTAAATCGACAGTGCCTGGTATATGCTCGTGTTCAAGTAGGCGACACATATGGAAGATAGGAAACGTTCACTGATGCCGAACCTCTACGTATCCCCTCTGTCAAGGTAGTTGGAGCCCCACCCGACGTTAGACTCTACCAATGAAATGGGGCGAGACAGAGGGGCGACATACTCGATAAAAGTTACAACGAAGTCAGAGGAAAATACCAGCGCTTCTATTGGGGTTCAAAAGTCCCCAAAAACACAGACGCCAGGGCTCTCAGGGCCTTCCACATTTTTATGAAAAGGTGAGCACTTTCGCCGATATGCAGGCAGTGGTATTCCCTAGTGGCGCGTAGTGTCCAAGTGTACTCACCGGCCAGATTTGTTTGCCATTCTGCCCGGCTGATTACCTCTAAGGACACTTGGAGTCCACTTCGTACATCCCTCAATACAGCAGCATCAAAACCTCGGATTTCAGGCGTTGCCACATTTGATCACATTTCAAAAGGTTTATGGTCATCATCCTCCACTAGGCTTTGAAGTGTCGATAAATCAATGTTGCTGATGGACAACCAACAATAAAGCCTGAGGAGCAAACGCATGAAAAACGGCATATTGGAATCAAAGAACTTCTCTCACCTTCTGGCTCTCGCCCGAGGTGCCCGTGCAGGCAACATGGGGGCAAGCGAGAACTTGGCACGCCAGCTTCGCAACGCATCAAACGCCAAAGCGGTATTACGCCAACTCAAGCAGCAACTGCATCAGGACGAGATTGAACGAGAGAAACTGGCACTGCAGCGTCGAGCTGAGAGGGAGAGAAAACAGCATGCTCGCTTCCCGCCAACACACCCGCTGTTCCGGAAAAGCAGAGCCACCGGAGGCCGGAAGAATCATGATGCAATGAAGAGAGCGGTGCTGTGTGGCGGGTTCGAAACGAACAGAACCCGCCATTAGCCACGTTGTTTGTGCGGTCGGATTTCCGGACCATTACTTGTCCAGGTCCTCCTCACAGGCTCGCAGGTCGGCCTCTCGCCACCGAGCGATCTTGGGGGCGAGCTTGACCGGTTTCGGAAAGCGCCCTTCACGAATACAACGCCAAATGCTCTTGGGAGAGACCCCGTAAGGTTTGCTGACTTCTTTGATGCTCCCAGGCAGATCTCGCGACGACAGAGGCCCACCGTCGTGACCAGGAGCCAAGAACGTGAGCCGATTTCCTGTCCGGCCGCTGGCGGCCGACATTGCAATACCAGACCGTCTACTGCCGGGGGTACCATCCTGCCAATTCTGCGATTGTGATATTCCGCCCTCTTTTTTTCGCCCGGGATTCAGCTCCGCCAGAAATGCGGAGAGAACATCACAAACACACTCAACAGCTCCAGTCGACCCAGTAACATGGCCACCATCAGGACCCACTTGGCGGCGTCGGGCAGCGACTGGAAATTTCCTGCCGGGCCAATGATTTCGCCGAGCCCGGGCCCTACGTTTGCGAGGGCGGTCGCCGCACCGGTCAGACTGGTCACCATGTCCAGCCCGAGGGCAGCAAGGAGCGCCGCGACAACGGCCAGCGTCGCCAGGAAGATGAAGGAAAAAGCCACGCTGGATGCGACAATCTCGTCACTGATGATCCGGCCGTTATAATGTCGCGCCAACACGGCATTGGGATGAAGCAAGCGTAGAACCTGTTCCCTGAGCAGCAGCATCGAGAGCTGGAAACGGAAAATCTTCATGCCGCCACTGGTGGAGCCGGAACACCCACCTACAAAGGTCAGGAAGAAAAAGAGAACGACAACGAATGGTCCCCACAGGGAATAATCTTGCGAGGCGTATCCAGTGGTAGTGACCACCGATGTCACATTGAATAGCGCGTGAACAAACGCATCGAGCGGGAAAGCCCCTTCCCTCACAACCCGGTAGACCGTAATCAAACCTGCCATTACCAGCAGAAACTGGACAAAAAAGTGAACCTGTTTATCCCTGAGTAATGGCTGGGCATGGCCATTCAGCAATCTGACAAACAGGAAGAACGGCACTCCTCCGAGCATCATGAATGCGGAAGAAGCAAACAGAATCGAAAGTTCGTCAAACTGTCCCATGGAACTGTCCGACGTTGAGTATCCACCCGTGGATACCGTCGTTAATGCGTGGTTGACCGCGTTGAACAAGTCCATGCCAAGGGCCCAGTAAACGAGGACACAACCGGAGCTGAGTGCCAGATAGCTGAAAACCAGCCCCCGGGCAAGACGATTGGTACGGGGCACGGCTTTTTCTGTCCATTCCGAGGATTCAGTAGCAAACAGGCGCATACCACCAATGCGCAGGAACGGCAGGATGGCCACCGCCATGCCAATAATTCCGATACCCCCCATCCACTGCATAATGGAGCGCCATAGCAGGATATCGTCCGGTAAGTGATCAAGCCCCGTCATGATCGTGGATCCGGTGGTGGTAACCCCGGAAATGCTCTCAAAGAACGCATCCGTGACAGAAAACCTGAGGTCGCTCATCAGCAGTGGGAGGCTGGAAAACAATGGAATGACAATCCAGGCCGAGACCGTAAGAATGAACATCTGACGCTGTTTGAGGACTTGATGTTTACGCCCGGCACTCAGAAAGCAGGCAATTCCGACCAAAAAACTGATGCATGCTGACTTTACGAATGCCATCCAGTCAGGAGTATCGCCGAACATCAGCAGATTGACCGGGAGCGTCATCATAAAGCTAAGCAGGATCAGGAGAAAACCGAGAATCTGAATAACCGGCAAGAGATGTAACAACGGCATAGTCAGTAGCGCATGGCCCTTTGGGAAAGTCGTTTGGCAATCACACAGCGTGGCTACCAATACTCCGGTCGTGCCGGATTTGATCAGAAGCTAAAGGAAAGCAAAAACGATAGGACTATAGCACACACCAGCGGGATTTTTTACGCTATTTTTAAGGGTACAATGGAGCCGGATCGTCGGCTTTATGCGACTATGTTTGACGCATGTACGCTATCAACCACCCCCGATCGGGGTGGTTGTCATTTTCTCATTCAGGCTCCCGGAGATTTGTTTTCATCATGGTTGAACAGCAGCAGATCATTGTGATTGGTCTTGGGGTGTTCGGAGCGACTATTGCCACCGAACTGACCCGGCTCGGGCACGATGTGCTCGGAATCGACTCGGATGCCCACCGGGTCGACCGGATGGCGGACCTGATAACCCATGCCGTCATTGCCGACGTAACCGATGAATCCAGCCTGATCGAGCTGAATGCCGGCAGTTACGATGTGGCTGTGGTTGCCATCGGCCGAAGCGTCGAGGCCACCATGCTGGCGACGCTTCAGCTAAGGGAGCTCGGCGTGGAGAAGGTTTGGGCCAAGGCACTGACCAACCAGCATCACCGGATTCTGGAGCGCCTCGGGGCGACACGTATCATTGCCCCTGAATATGAAATGGGCGTTCGCATTTCCCAGGAACTGAACTATCCCATGGTTCATGACTACCTGAGTCTGGATAACGATTATTTTGTTGTGGAATTCCGCGCGACAGCCGATCTCGTCGACAAAACCATCGGAGACCTGGTTGGAAACCTGGACGTTAAACCCCTGGTTGCCAAACGGCACAAAAAGGCACACACAAACCCGGACCACACCTGGGCTATCCTGGCCGGTGACAAACTGGTTCTCGGTGGCCAGCTGGACGATCTCAGAAAACTCGCTGACAACCTATGACTGTTCGCCTGTTTGACCGAGTCGGCAAGAGGCCGGGGCCCGACAACCACCGGAGGATCAACCCTCCGAGACTGTTGCTGCAAAGTTTTCTGGTGCTGATCGGTCTCGGCGCGGCACTGCTCAAGCTGCCGTTTGCGACGACCAGCCCGATCACCTGGATGGAAGCTGCTTTTACCGCTACCTCGGCAGTTACCGTGACCGGACTCGTCGTCGTGGACACCGGCAGTCAGTTCACCCTGTTCGGCCAACTGGTGATTCTGACACTGATCCAGCTGGGCGGTCTGGGACTGATGACCTTTGCCGTCCTCACTGCCCTCGCCCTGGGCTTCAAACTCAGGCTTCAGCATCAGCTGGCGGCCCAGGAGGCTTTCAATGAGATATCGCTCCATACCGCCCGCAAAGCCGGTGCCTCGATCGCCGGATTCGCCCTTACCGCCGAACTGATTGGCATTGTCATCCTGGGCAGTTTCTTTGTGCCGGAACTGGGCTGGTCTGAAGGGATTTATCATGCGATTTTCTACACCATTTCGGCATTCAATAATGCCGGGTTCGCGCTGTCACCGGACAGCCTGTCCGGGTATGTTACCCATCCAGGAATCACACTGTCGGTGACTGCCCTGTTCATCGCCGGCGGTCTGGGCTACATCGTGATGATGGAGCTGTTCGAGCACCGCTCCTGGCGCAAGCTTTCGGTCTACGTAAAGATCATTCTCGGGGCTACGCTGCTTCTGAACGTCATTGCAACGGTGGCGGTGCTGGTGCTTGAGTTTGGCAACCCGGAGACGCTCGGAGCACTGGACAGTTTCACCGATAAACTCCTGGCAGCCTGGTTTCAGGGCACCACACCCAGAACCGCCGGTTTCAACACCCTCGATATCGGCGCCCTGACTGCAGGCACAAGTGTCTTGATGCTGCTGCTCATGTTCATTGGCGGGGCGCCCAACTCGACATCCAGCGGGATCAAGATATCCACGTTTGTCATCCTGCTGGCCGCTACCCGCTCCTTTCTCCGGGGTAATCTCAAGGTCTCGTTTTTCTGGCGTTCACTCAGTCAGGAAACGGTCCTCAAGGCACTGGCCACAGCAACCCTCGGCATGGCGATCATATTCCTGGCGGTATTTTTCCTCTCGGCCACCGTTGATGACGAATTTCTGAACATCGCCTTCGAGGCTGTCTCCGCGTTCGGCACCGTAGGGCTTTCCAGGGGCACCACCGGCGAGCTGGGAACTGTCGGGCAGTGGATCATCATGGCTGTGATGTTGATCGGGCGTCTTGGCCCACTGACCCTCGGCTACACGCTGACGGTCCGGAGAAAGTCGCACGTGCAATACGCTACGACCGAGTTCCCTGTGGGATAAATGGCAGATGGCCAACCTGAACAACGACGCACCCGGCGCCAGAGGATTACCACGATGCAGAGCACACACTGAAAACCGGCAAGGCCAGTGGTGCGTTCTCCGGCATCCGCTGCGATCGACCATGGCGCTCTGAGCCGATTGAAGCTGACCGGGCCAACTACCCGCGGGTGGTTGGGGGCTGATAAAAGGGAATCGCTGACGGAAGACAAATCAGTTACAATATGTCAATTATTGCAACAGTTTTCCCGGCACGGCTATCGATGGATATCACTGAACACAAACGCCATATCATCATCACAGCCGTCGTCGCTGTTGTACTCACAGGCATTCTGGTCGCCACCATTGTAGCCGCGCCCCTGATCAACCAGCTCCACTCCCGGGCCGAACTCTCCGCTGCCAACTTCGCCGGCGCCAGGGCCGCCAGCATCCACGCTGCCTTCGACCAGCACCGCAACCTGGCCGCACAAACCGCCAGTCGCTCGGAACTGGCCAGAAGACTGGCGCAGTATCACAACGGCGAAATCACACGGACGGACCTGGTGAACTTTACCCGCCCTCGCCTCGCGGACGCAGCAGAAGGCCTGACCAACCTGCAGGCCATCCTTCGCTACGATGCCGATGGCTCAGAACTGGTTCGCATTGGTCCGATGGCGGACCGGTTACCTGCCCGGCTACCGCTGCAGGAGCATCTTGATATATTGGCATACCCCCTGAACAGCGGAGTGACCAGCCCGCCCCTGCTCCATGTTGCCAGCCCGATCACCTCGGAGAATCAAGCGGTGGGTTTTGACGTTCTGCTGTTCAGCCTGAATTCGCTCCAGGGCCTTTTCGAGGGCCCGGATAATTTACGGATCTGCCTGCTTGACAGCGACCGCACCAAACGAATCACCATTGATCAGACCACAGGTCAGTTTGTCCTGACCCCGGCAGGCCCGTGCCTGGCGAATCAGTTGAAGGTGCAAACCAGCGAGGGCGGGGAGTCGTTCCGGGCCACACTGGAAGATGGTACCCGGATGATGTCCTTTCTGCGCCCCTTGCCCGGCTATGAGTGGGAAGTGCATGTGTGGGCAGAAACCGATGAAATCTTCGGCACGGTTATCCGGGACATTGTTTTCAGTGTCATGGTCACCCTCGCGCTATCCTTTCTGGCTGGTTTGCTGGTGTGGCGATCCCTGAGGCCGGTCCTGCAGAGGATCGCTGAACAGGCATCCGAGCTTGCCAGGTCCAACAGGGAGCTCCAGTTGGCGCAGCGCAAGATCCGGCGTCAGGCCGACCATGACCTGCTGACCGGCCTGCCAAACCGGGCCGCCCTGCTCAACACTCTGAGGCAAGCCGTCGATCGCGCCAGAGGTGATCACACCCGCTTTGCCCTGATGTTTGTCGATCTGGACCACTTCAAACCGGTCAATGACCGATACGGCCACCAGGCCGGGGATGAACTGCTGAAAATGGTCGCGAAACGCCTCGGAGGATGTATTCGGGAAGAAGATGTCGTGGGCCGACATGGTGGCGATGAGTTCCTGGTGATTACCGCGCCCCTGGCCAACATCGATGATGCAGAAGTAATCGCACAGAAAATCATTGCCGTGGCCGCACAACCATTCCGGATTGAAGATGACGCCGTGCAGGTGGGCGCCTCGGTGGGCGTGGCCATCTATCCGGACAACGGCGCCACCGTAACAGAGCTCCTGCAGGCGTCGGACGCCGCCATGTACCGGGCCAAAGCCTCCGGGCGCGGCGGGGTCAGCTTTGCCTGACGCATCTCACCCGTTCTGGTACTCCCTCACCAGTTCTGTCAGAAAGTACATACCCGCGGAACTGAGGAAATAACGGCCGGCCCCGGCCTTGAAAACAAGGTTTCGTTTGTCGAGATAGTCCAGGGCTTCGGCCAGGCCCTTTTCAAAACGGGCTGCACGCAGGATTTCCCTGTACTCCTCATCCGCCTGCAGGGCAATCAGATCATCTTCCTTAAGCCCGGCATCCGGCCGGCCCAGGTAATCGAGGTCACGGCCGCTGCGGGCAAAATAGCGGCCTATGAGCAGCAAAATCACCTGGACCCGAAATGCATTCTCATCATGTTCTTCACCTTCATCATCGCTACTTTCTTTCAGGTAGAAGAAACTGCCGGTTTCGTTGAATACCAGCTCACTGCCCAGATGTTCGTAGAGCGTTCGGAAATGCGAGAGATTGTTATACACAAGGTTGTATAGCGGGTTGGTAACCAGTTCGGAACGATTGGCATCCCAAATCTCACGCACGATCACCCGGCCAGCCTGGAATTCCCGGTACACCGCCGCACTCTGCGACGGCAGAATGGCATCGAAGCTGCCGGTACCTTCTGTTACCTGTTGCATATCGGTTACATCAGTCATGGATTGTCTCTGTTGATGGTTCCAGCCGCCGTTTCCGGTAAACAAACTGTTCAGGCGGGGTATCACCAGTCTCAGCCGGGGCAAGAGTGCGGAACCGGTTGGTTGTCACCACGTGCAACCCCCGCGGGGGCGTATTCACCAGCCGATTCAGGGCCGCCAGCAAGTCCGGGAACCGATAGCCCTCGATAAAGCCGTCCAGTCGCCCGTGGAGTTCCCGGACAAGATCATGGGTGGGGCGCAATTCCAGGCTCTCCAGCCATTGATAGAGCTGGTTGATACGCTGCACATCCACCCTGGCGTCCCGACTGCCCCCTTCCAGCTCTTGCAATACCGGCACCTCAGCACTGCGTTTCAGGTCAGCGAGGCGCAGGTCCAGTTCACTGAAAAGCAACTGGTAGTAACTGGGCGAGCCGCCGAACGCGTAGTGCTTCGGCCGGGACCGGGCCCGGAGCCCCATGAGAAAACCTGTGCCACGGGCAAAGTTGCTACCTTCAAGCCATTTGCGGCGCATGCTCAGGGTTTCGGTTTCCCCTTTCAGTTCCCGCAATTTGCCGAAGAAGTGCTCCATGGCGTTGTACTGGACCATACCCCGGCGGGTCTTGCGCAGGAAATGCTCGACTTCCTGCGCTACGGCCTGGATCGGCTTATAGAGTGCATTGAGACTGATTGAAGAACGGAACAGCTGGTCTGCCAGGCTATGGTCCCCGTTCTGTTCCAGAAGCCGGACCATGGCTTCGAGGGTTTCGAACAGATTGGTGCCATCAGGCAGGCGGGTATCGGGATTCAGGAAGACCAGTGTGGGTTTGATGTGGCGGTCATACAAGGTGACAATCTGCTCAAACAGATTCTGCCGGAACTCCAGGTATTTTTCCGGCACCCGACTTGCATCGCCCGACATTTCTGCCAGCCGGGCACTGATGGTCTGCATTCGCAACACATTCTGGCGAAGCAGACCAATGAGCTGACTGACCCGCTCGTTCAGGTCGTCCCGGAGCTCGGTGAAATCAGGATCGGATGGGCTGAAACTGCTGGTTTCAAGCCGGTCCCGTACATCACGGAGCGTTACCAGGTGCCCGCGCAATCGGGCGTCCGTGAGCTCCTGATAAAGCGACGCATTGCAAGCCCGCATCAGATTGATCAGGGCATCCTGGAACACCAGCCGACGCTCACCATCGGCCTTGATGATATCGATCACCAGTCCGGTCCGGAACAGGTTATCGGTGCTCAGTGCCAGCCGCACCCGTTCCCGGTCAGCCCTCGCGAGGGCCTTCGAATAGTCCATCACCTCGGAGATCAGGTCCGTTTCGCGCACATAACGGGCCTCAAAACGGTCCATGCGTTCAATCAGCCGAAACAGGATCCTCGGATGCTCGAAGAGCAGCCGCGTGGTATCCAGGGTACTGAAGCGCTTACTCATCCGTCGGCTCCAGCAAACTGCTCTGGGACTGATCCACCCAGTGACTTACCGACTCGCCACCGGTAAAACCCTCGGCACCGCCCCAGAACACAAGTGTTCGTTGCGGGCTGTAAGGCCTGGCCGTACGCATCTGACCCACCTCCAGGTGTCGGCCAACCAGGTAGATCATCTCGGCACTGGCGCTGTGAGTCGCTGCGGAGAACAGGTTGAAGCCCTGCTTGCCAAGCCGGTCCAGTAATGCAGGCATCTGGCTGATATCGACGCTGGCCAGCTCGTCCAGCACCAGGGGGAAAGAAAGCTGAACGCCCGGGTACAGCACTCGCCGTAGCAGACGGTACACCAGCTCCAGATTGATCAACGCCGTGGTGGATGTTGACTGGCCTTTGCGGTCCAGGGTGGTGGCGTTTTCCTTTCTGGTACGATAGGAAATACCGGTAATGACCCGGTCCATGGTCAGCCGCTTGCTGCCACCCTGCTCGCCAAAGAAGTCCGCCACAAATACCCGCAAACGGTCATAGAAGGCATCGGACTGCAGCTGGTTACCGTAAGGATCAATGTTACTGGCTTCCTCCACCAGGTTACGGAATTTCGGGTCGGTGTGGATATCCACCCGGATTTCCACCAGGTCATTGATGCGAACACCCTCGAGTTCACGGTTCAACTGGGCTTCAAACCGCGCAATATGCTCGTGGTTGGATTTCAGGGCCTGTCGATAACTGGCAACGGTTTCATTGTGGATGCTTATCTGCCCTTCCAGAACCGTCCACCGCTCCGCCAGCGCAGCAAAAAGATCGGACAGGCTCTTGAACACACTGCGAATCACCGAAGAAGACGGGCTGTCCTTCTGCAACTCGCCATCTGCGTCCTCATACACTCCCTGATAGACAAACTGGCGCAGGTGATCGAGGATGTTGCGTCGCAGTTGTTCCAGTTCGTCCAGCTGGTTCTGCAGGTCATCAAAGGCGGCGACGGAAACCTGATCCATCGCCAGCGGCTCGTCAGCCGTTGCCGCCTTCAGGTGCCGGAAACGATGTTCCACAGTACCGACACTCCGGTTCAGTTGCGCCAGTTCCTTTTCCCGTTCCTCGATACGCTCCTTTTCATTCCGGGCCTTCGCCACTTTATTCTGGAGCGCCTCCCGTTTTTCCTGCTCCAGACGACCCTGCTCTTCCAGTTTCGCCAACGCCTCTTCAGCCGCCTTCTTTTCCCGTGAGGCGTCCCTGAGCATCGTGGCAGCGGCAGGATAACGAGCCAGGGTTTCCAGATCCCTTTCCAGTGCCTTGATTTCCTTTTCTGTACGGGCAATCAGCTGCGGGCGATCCTGTTCCCGGTTGGCGGTATCCGCCAGCTCCGCTCGTTCCTTTTCAAGGCCACGCTTCTCGCCTTCAAGCCGCCGGCGTTCGCCAGCGAAATCCTGTTGCCGGGCCGGCTGCGCCGGATACTCGACATCAAACCAGTCAAAACACGATTCCCTGTGCCCGAACAGCCGTGCGAAAGATTCAATGGTTTTCCTGGTGGATTCATCAAGATCCCGGCCGGGGCTGGCCATCACCAGCTTCGCATCAACCGCCCGCAGGGGCGCCGCCACGGACTCATCCAACTGGTTCTGCAGTTGCCACTGCTGCTTGCTTTCCTTCTCGGTCAGGCTGGCCAGCCTGGTCTCCAGCTTTTCGATTTCCCCGGCCAGCCTCGCCAGACGAATCTCGGCCTGGGCCGCACTTTTCAGTGCATTCAGATGGCCCTGTTTCCGGTCCAGCTCTTCCCGTAGCGTTTCGCCAATCTCCTGCACGGTCATATCACCATACCGGGACAGCAGCAGCTCGCCATCCGAACGGTCCTGCTCCGCGCGCTTCAGATTCCTGTCGGCAGCCCGGATTTCACCCTTGAGACCACTGGCATCCTGATCCAGCTTTTCAAGGTTCTGCATCACATGTTTCAGGGTGTCATTCTGCTCGTTGTAACCCCGGACCGCTCTGGTTCGCTGCTCACCTGTGTCTCGCAAAGCGTTGGCAAGACCGTCCCGGAAAGCAGCAAAATCCTGCTGGCTGCGTAACAGGCTCTGGTAATGCTGATAATCCCGATTCAGCTTCTCGAACCGGGGACGCTCCTTCTCGATACGATTCAGTTGTGCCTGTTGCTGTTTGAGCTGTTCGTGCCGCTCGAGGAATTGATCGATATTGAAGTCGAACGCGTCGTCAGCAAATTTCTTGTCCGCCTCGATAATGCTGGCCACGGCATTGGCCATAGCCCGGTCATCGGCCTTCATCTCGAACAACAACAGAATCAATGTGCGCAGCGACTGCACACGGCGCTCATCCGATTCCCCAAGTGGCAAAACCGAATAGCGCACGGCATCGCCCGTCATCAATTCGCTGTTGTAGAGCATGGATTTGAGCTTGCCCGGATCGTTGGTGAATACCGTTTCCCGGGAAAGCTTTTTCAGCGCATCGGATAACCGGCTGAAGGACAACCCGGGGACTGCCTGACCAATGCCATCAGGATCTTCACCATTCCAGAACAACGGTCGCAGCTGTTCATAGGGCACTGGCACAAAGGCGCGCCCGTAGCTCAGTTGGCTGCTGTTCTCGCGGTATAGAATCTGGCAGTGCACTCCGGCGGGATTCTCCGCCTCCATAATCAGGAAGCTGAACTGACTCGGAAAGTAATGCTGGTAACTCTCCTCGTTCGTATAGAAGCTGCCGGCACTGGCGTTACGGAAAGCGAATTTGTTGCGGCTGTTCCTGAAGTTGTTCTCCGGTAACAGGAAAAGTCGCAGGGAATTCAGCAGGCTGGACTTGCCCAGGTTACCCGGACCGAGAATCAGGGCGTGGTTATCCACGGGGATCTCCACATAACAGAAGCCCGCCGAATCCACCAGCACCAGGCGACGAACCCCAAACCTGAACGTGTTATTACTCTCCTGCTGGTCAGTCATCCAGTATCATCTCCTGCTCCATGAATTTACCTGTCTCCCGAAAGGCTGTTGCCAACGACGAAAAACCCAGACCTTCTGCCAGTTGGATACCCCGGGTAAACCGCTCGGTGTTCGCAGGGGCCTTGCGAAACTTCGGATGCCAACTCTCCAGATTCCGGGGCTGTATAAAGCTGGCCTTCTCGCCAAGGTAGCCTGCCATGGTCGCAAACATCTGCAGCCCGCCGGCATCATAATCGAAAGCACAATAAACCCTCTGGTACCGATTCAGCCAGGCCATGCAGGCCCTTCGAGTAATCCGGTTGCCACTGCCAAGGACCACATCGCAGTTTTCCAGGCCAAGGCTGGTATTTTCACAAGCAGATGCAAAGGCCAGCATTCTCTGATACTCGAAAAAATTCTCTTCGTTTTCTATGACCATCGCCGAGGGTTGTAACCCAAAGCCACAGTCTGCCCCTGATTCAGATACCACTACAGTATCGGGACGATCCGAAGCCAGGCCCTCTCGATAAACCAGAAGAAAGCTGTGGCCGGTTCCGTGCCTGTGGGAATCACCCTGCTCCGCCGCATGCGCACGACTGACCGGAGACGCCGAAGATTGTTCAAGCTCTGCAAAGGCCGACGGATCCAGAACGTGAACAACCCAGCCGTTACCGGATACCTTTTCGGGCCTGAAAATATCCCGGTGCTTCCGACGGACGGCCTCTGGCAATCTGCGAAGAAATGCTTCGTAGTTGATCGGCTGACCCCGCCGGATCTTCTGCAGATATTGCTTCAACCTGAGCACCTGTTGTTTTCCGTGAGAAGGCTTGCCCGTTATCTTGAAAACTCGATTGGCAGCCCGTATACCGTTACCATAACCCGATTATCAACCCCCGACACCATCCGAGAAAAGGTATGTCCCTGAAATACAGAATCATTCCCGTCACACCGTTCCAGCAAAACTGCTCACTGATCTGGTGCGAGGAAACCCGTAAGGCCGCCGTCGTCGATCCCGGTGGCGATCTGGACCGCATCCGGGCAGCAGCCAGGGAGGAAGGCGTGACGGTGGAAAAGATACTGTTGACCCACGCCCACATCGACCACGCCGGCGGCACAGCGGAACTGGCGAAGGAACTGGGCTTGCCAATCGAAGGCCCCCACAAGGAAGACCATTTCTGGATTCAGGGCCTGCCCCAGCAGGCGCAGATGTTCGGCTTCCCGGCGCCGGAAGTATTCACGCCGGATCGCTGGCTGGAGGATGGTGAAGAAGTGACAGTCGGCAACCAGACCCTGGAAGTGCTGCACTGCCCGGGCCACACACCGGGGCACGTGGTGTTCTTCCATCGGGCATCCGGGCTGGCGCTGGTGGGCGATGTGCTGTTCCAGGGTTCCATCGGCCGCACCGACTTCCCCAAAGGCGACCACAACACCCTGATCCGGTCCATCCGGGAAAAGCTCTTTCCTCTCGGAGACGAGGTCTCTTTCATCCCCGGCCACGGCCCCATGTCCACCTTCGGCCAGGAACGCGCCAGCAACCCGTTCGTTTCCGATCACCGGGGCTGAGACCAGCCCCGCGATCCCTCTGAAGGGCGCCTGATCAGACCTGGAACGGCTCGGGATCGCCCCTGCCCACCCGGGTCACCTCCGGCACATCCCCGGTGAAATCCACCACCGTGGTGGCTTCCATGCCACAGAACCCGCCGTCAATAATCAGATCGAGCTCATGACCCAGAACATCCCGGATTTCCTCCGGATCGGTCATGGGCTCGGTTTCGCCCGGCAGAATCAGCGTACTGCTCATGATGGGCTCGCCCAGTTCACCCAGCAGTTCCTGGACAATGGCATTGTCCGGCACCCGAACCCCGATCGACCGGCGCTTGGGATGCATCAGCCTGCGCGGCACTTCGGTGGTTGCATCGAGAATGAACGTGTAGGGCCCGGGTGTGAACGTCTTCAGCAGCCGGTACTGGGTATTATCCACCCTGGCGTAGACACCTATGTCCGAAAGGTCCCGGCACACCAGAGTAAAGTTGTGCTTGTCGTCCAGCTTACGAATCCGCTTGATCCGATCCGCCGCCTGCTTGTCACCCAAATGACAGCCAATCGCGTAAGCCGAATCCGTGGGGTAGACAATCACCCCGCCTCTGCGAAGAATCTCCACCGCCTGTTTGATCAGCCGCTTCTGGGGCGTTTCCGGATGAATCTGGAAAAACTGACTCATGAACCTTCTCCCTGACCGGTTTTCATCGCCATAGCCGGATCGCCCTTCGACCCGCCCATACAGTTCGGTGAATCCGGCGCAGCCCGGCCACTGGCCTCCCACTCCTCCGGCGTATACAGATGCAACGCCAACGCATGCACCGGCCCCGCCAGCTCGTCCGCCAGCACTTTGTAGAGGGTCTGATGCCGCTTCACCTTCATCTGACCTTCAAATGTCGGCGACACGAGGGTCACCTTGAAATGGGTCTCCGAGTTCGGCGGCACACTGTGCATGTGGCTCTCGTTTTCCACCTGAAGGATGCTTGCATCGAAGGCATCCTTCAGTTTTGACTCAATGGCTTGCTGTACTTTCATCAAAGCACTCCAGTTACTTCGTTTGTTAAATGGAGGCGACTGGCACGATACCCGAAGCGGATGTGGAGGCAGCTTTCCCCCAATACCGACAGTCTACTACACGAATCGAGAGCCTTGACACCAACGCCCCAAACAGCCACATTCCCTCGCCAATCAGCCAACACCCGAAACCATGCGCCTCTACATAGCCGAAAAGCCCAGCCTCGCCCGCGCCATCGCCGCCGCCCTCCCGGGCCCACACCAGAAAGGCCAGGGCTGGATCCGCTGTGGCAAAGGGGAAGAAGCGGCCACGGTCAGCTGGTGTATCGGCCATTTGCTGGAACCCGCAGAGCCCGCGAGCTACAACCCGGTGTGGAAGAAATGGCGCGCCGAAGACCTGCCCCTGATCCCCGAGCGCTGGGAAGTCACCCCCAAGGACAGCGTCCGCCAGCAACTGAAAGTACTCGAATCCCTCATCCGCCAGGCCGACACCATCGTCCACGCCGGCGACCCGGACCGGGAAGGCCAGCTCCTGGTGGATGAAGTACTACGCTACGCAGGCACCCGGGCGCCAATCCAGCGGCTCCTGATCAACGACCTCACACCCTCTGCGGTGGCCAAAGCCATCCGCAACACCCGGGATAACCGGGAGTTCCGGCGCCTGTCCCATTCCGCCCTGGCGCGACAACGGGCCGACTGGCTCTACGGCATCAACCTGACCCGGTTCTACACCCTCAGCTACCAGCAGCAGGGCGAACAGGGCGTCTACTCCGTAGGGCGGGTCCAGACCCCGGTACTGGGTCTGGTGGTGGAGCGGGACAACACCATCGAAAACTTCGAGCCGAAGCCCTATTTCCGGATCGAGGGCCAGTTCCGGGCCCACGAGGAAGGTGCGGATCCGAAGCCGTTCAACGCCCGCTGGCTACCGGACGAGCAATTCCAGGATTACCTGGACGAAGAAAACCGCCTGATGGACCGGGATGTGGCCGAACAGATCGCCGCCAGCGTCCGGGACCGGCCGGGCACCATCACCGAATCCCGCTTCCGGGACCGCCCCGAAGCGCCACCATTGCCCCTCTCTCTCTCTGCCCTGCAGATCGAGGCCGGCCGCCTGTTCCGCATGGGCGCGAAAGACGTTCTGGATACTGCCCAGAACCTGTACGAGCGGCACCAGCTGATCACCTACCCCCGGTCCGATTGCCGCTATCTGCCGGAGGAACATTTCGGCCAGCGCCAGCAGTTGGTCCAGGCCATCTCCCGGGTGGCCCCGGCTCTTGCCAGCCACTGCGAGCAGGCTGACCTTGCCCGCAAGAGCGCAGCCTGGAACGACAAGCAGGTGGATGCGCACCATGCGATCATCCCCACCAACCGGCCCACGCCCAATGGCAAGCTGACCCGGGCCGAGGAGAAGATCTACGGACTGATCAGCCGCTTCTACCTGATGCAGTTTGCGCCGGATGCCATCCACCGTGAGGGTCGGCTGACCGTCCGGGTGACGGACCACCGTTTCCGGGCTACCGAAACCGCCATCCTGGAGCCGGGCTGGAAAAACCTGGAACTGAAACTGCGGGAACAGCACCAGGAACCCCGGAAGGCACCGCTGCCAAGGCTGGAGAAAAACGAACCGGTGCATTGCGACGCGGCGACGGTAACCGAGCGCAAGACCCAGCCGCCGAAGCATTTCACCGACGCCACCCTGCTCTCGGCCATGACCAACATCGCCAGGTTTGTCAGCGATGCCGAACTGCGCAAGACCCTGCGGGAGACCGATGGACTGGGTACCGAAGCCACCCGGGCAGCCATCATCGAAACCCTGTTCAAGCGCGACTACCTGTTCCGGGAAGGGCGATACATCCGGGCCACCACCAAGGGCAAGACCCTGATCGGGGCGCTCCCGGAATCCGTCAGCAAACCGGATCGCACGGCAGTCTGGGAAGCAACGCTGGAAGGCATACGCCGTGGCGAGGATGACCCGCACAAATTCCTCGATACCCTCAAGCAGGAAATCCGGGACCTGATGAACCGGCCCCAGGGCAAGGCCCGCCCGGCGCCGGAACCCAAGGAAGCCGGCCAGGCAATCCACTGCCCCAAATGCCGGGCGCCGATGGTCGAGCGGGAAGGCAAGTTCGGCCGTTTTCATGCCTGCACCCGCTACCCGGACTGCAAGGGCACCCGACCGATCGAGGACAACGCCCCGGCCGATGGCACCGGCCAGAAGCCCATACCCTGCCCCCATTGTTTCTCGCCCCTGGTACGGCGCAAAGGCAAGAAAGGCTGGTTCTGGGGCTGCAGCAATTTCCCGGCCTGCCGGCAGACCGTTGATGACGATGACGGCAAGCCGGCCCTGCGTTTACGCAACACTACATAACGATACTGAAACAAGCCTTGCTTTTTGCCATAATCGGTTGATACCGGAGGGAGAAGATCACCATGCGCATTGCTCTGCTTGAAGACGAACACGAACAGGCGCAGAACGTCCAGAACATCCTGGCCGAACGCAGGCACCACTGCGACAGCTTCTCGACCGGCCAGAGTTTTCTGAGCGCCGTGTTACACCGCAGTTACGACCTGCTGATCCTGGACTGGCAGATCCCTGACATGACGGGCATCGATGTGCTGGAGAGTGTCCGGGCGCATCTGAACTGGCCCATTCCGGTCATCTTTCTGACCCAGCGTGACAGCGAATCCGACATTGTCCGGGCGCTGGATGCGGGTGCCGACGATTACCTGGCAAAACCTCCCCGTGCAGCCGAGCTGTCTGCGCGAATCAATGCGCTTTCCCGCCGCACCAACCCGGACAACGAGAAAGAAGTCCTGATATACGGCCCGTTCGAGATCAACACCCGGCAGCGCGCCATCTCCCTGCACGGTGAAGAGCTCACCCTCACGGACAAGGACTTCGACCTGACCCTGTTCCTGTTCCAGAACCAGGGCCGCCTGCTGACCCGGGAAATGCTGCTCGAACGCGTCTGGGGCCTGGCCCGTGACATCAATACCCGCACGGTGGATACTCACATGAGCCGTCTGCGCCGGCGCCTGGGCCTGAACCCGGAGAACGGCTTCCGGATCAAGACCATTTACCAGCGGGGCTACCGGCTTGAGGCCATGAAAACCCTGGACAACGACGAACCGGAAAGACCCCTCGCCGCCAATGAGTGACGCCCTGCTCCGCCGCCCCCTGATACTGTTTGCATTGACAGCTTCGCTGGCAACGGCAACGACCCACAGTGCGGCGGAGACGACTCAGGTGTCCTACACCACTGCAAGCGTTCAGCTTCTGTCCGGCGAGTCCGAACGCCCGGTGCCGCTGGATCGGGCAACGTCGATCCAGGCGGGCGACGAAATTGTCTCCGGCGCGGGCACCGCCACAATCCAGCTGAACAAAGACGTCGAGCTGCGCCTGTTTCCGCGCACACGCCTGCAGATTGTTGAACTGGCAACGGAAAGTGCACCGCGGGTGCGACTGATCGAGGGTAAGGTTCATGTCCGGGCAGGCTCCGGCGACTGGAACCCTCTTCCCGTGTACATCGGGACGGCAACCGCTGTTGCCCTGACGCAGCACTCGACCTTCACCGTGCAGGCTTCTCCCGAAGCAACGCTGGTCCGGGTTACCGGGGGCATGGTGGATTTCGGCGCCCCCGGCAAGGCCCAGCGGATTCCTGCCGGGTATAGGGCGAGTGTGGGCACCGATGGACACACTGGCGTCACCATCCGGCAGCTGCCGGATGCCCCCGACATCGCTCCGCTGCCGGAGGTTGTTACAACACTCCCGCTGGAAGTGGCCTGGCACGGCGAGGATGCACCCGCCTACCGGCTCGACATCTTCGGGACTGCCAGCGGCGAATGGATCGGCAGCCGTGAAATTACCGGCAACCGGTTCAACATCGGCCTGCTGGACAACGGCCGGTACCAGATCCAGGTTGCGGCCCTGGACGCCAACGGATTTGCAGGCATGCCGGCCACCGTACCGATGGAAGTCCGCCTGCAGGCGCAAACGGCCACACTGTCCTACCCGGCGGCCGGGGCCAGCGCCAACGACGACATGCCCGAGTTCCGCTGGCAGCTCAATGGCGAGAACGAAGTCGCCAGAGTGGAGGTTGCCAGTGACAGGGACTTCCAGAACGTCATAGCCACCAGTGAGTGGGCGCCCGAGACCCGGGCGCTGCCTTCCAGGCCGCTTGAGCCGGGCCTGTATTACTGGCGTGTGGTGACCGAAGCCGGCGGGAAGTCCGTGGCGGCAACGGCACCCCGCGCGCTCACCGTCTATCCCGGTCGCCTCGCCACACCCGACAGATCGGGCGATGTTTCCGGCCAACAGGTCACCTCGCTCCCCGACCGCGGCAATCGCGGCTAGAACAATAGCATCCAAACCTTGGAACTCGCACCTGAAAACGGTATTTTGTCCCGCTAAGAGTTCTTTCTGGAACAATACCTTGAACAACCAACACCAACAGCAGGGCGCATGAGCCTGGACTTGCCAATCATCCGAACAACTCCCTGGAACCTGGGCCTGATCCTGCTCGCGATACTGCTGCTGATCCAACTGTCGGTGCTGCCCAGGGTTCTTGATCAGGGCCTGCTGGAAACCGCGCTTTCCAGCAGCCAGCTTGCCATCCCGGAGCAAGGCAAAGCCCGGTTTATCCGGCAGGCGCCGGCGTGGGCCGGCGCCGCCCTGAGCTTTGTCGTGCTGGCGCTGGTGTCTGTAGTGCTGCCACAGACACGCCCGAGCCGTACTTTATTTACCTGCATCGCAATCGCAGGTTCCGCCATGGTATTGAGCACGGCCGTGGTATTCATCGCCGGAATCTGGATACCGGTGGCCAACGCCATACTGATTCCCCTTGTTGCCTTCCCGGTTTCCAGCGGCCTCCGCCTGGCCACGGCGAACCACTTTCTGAACCAGCAACTGGACAGGCTGATCGCCAGTCCCAGGGTCAACCTCCAGGCTCCCTCACGGAACCATCCGGCCCAGCTGCTGAGCTACTTCCGCCTGCTGTTCCAGCCGGAAGGCTGGCTGCTGACCGATGGCAAAGACATCCTCTCTGCCCACAGCCTCACCACAGATGATATTCCGGACTCCCTGACCACCGGACAGTGGCTGCATCAGTCCCGGGCAAGCTGGATCCGGCTGGAACGGGGCGAAACCCGATACACACTGGGCTTTACCATGCCCAACGATCTGGGCCGGGAGGCGATTCAGCGCTACCTCAGACGCCTGCACCTGGAAGAAGCGCCCCCCGTTGCCGATCATTCCGAGATCCGGGAAAACATCTCAGCCCGCATAGAACAGCTGCGCACAGCAACGGAGCGCATGAACCGGATGCAACAGTTCATCCGCCGCAGCTTCGAGCACATGCCCGATGGCATCATCGTGACAGACGAGCTGGGTGTTATCCGATTCGCCAACGGCCATATCGAGGAGTGGTTCGGTGACCCCATGCCAAGCCTGGATGGCATGCCCCTGGCCCGCCTCCTCGAGGGCCACGACCCCCGGGAAATTCCGCCCTGGCATGAAACCATCTCGGAAACCCTGACCATGCAACAGAGCCGCACGGTGGACCTGCGCATCCATGACAAGGACTTCCTGATCCACTTTGCCCCGTTCGCCCTGCCGGATACGAACCAGCACGGCATCATCGCCAACATCTCGGACATCTCCGAGTTGCGGGAACAACAGCGCCAGCACCGGGAAGCGATCGACTTCATCTCCCACGATGTACGCTCGCCGCTGGTGTCCCAGCTCGCCCTCATCGAGCAGCTGAAACGGGATCCCTCCAGCATCGAACCGGCGCAACTGGAACAACTGGGCAAGCTGGCCCGGCGCAGCTACCACCTGGCCGAAGAATTCGTGCAGCTGGCCCGTGCCGAACAGCTGACCGAGACCCGGTTCTACGAATGTGAGTTCCTGGCTATCGCCGAGAATGCCAGGGACAGCGTCAGCGAACAGGCCGCCGAGAAACACATCGAAATTTCGCTGCAAGGCACCGAGGACCTGTGGCTGCGGGGCAACGCGGAGCTGCTGGAACGGGCCGTGATCAACCTGATGACCAACGCCGTGCAGTACAGCCCGCCCGGCTCCACCGTCAGCGTCCAGGTATTCCGGGCCGGCCACCAGGCCTGCCTGACGGTCTCGGATGAAGGCAGCGGTATTGATCAGCAGGAACTGCCCCACCTTTTTGACCGGTTCATGCGCCAGAAAAGCACCGAGCTGGCCGGTGTTCACGGCGCGGGGCTGGGGCTGTCATTCGTGAAGACCGTAGTGGAAAAACATCGGGGAGAGATCTCGGTCGCTTCGATTCCCGGAGAAGGAACCTCATTCACCCTGAAGCTGCCGATGGCCGACCCGCTGGCCTGAGGCTGCACACTTCAGGCACGGCTGATACGGCCAGATCAGGACTGGATGGAAACCGCAAGGTGGCAGGGAGTTACGCCGGAAAGTTTGAGAAATCCGGACAGGGTGAGCGGGCAATTTCTTGCCAAATCGTATGGTTTACAGATCTTTCAGAGAAAGTGTTTGTTTTCACTCTTTTGGTCAATCACCACCTCTTCCGTCCGGTCCTTGAGCGCCACGCCGGAGAGCTGTCTCCGAAAGGCTTCCCGAATCAGATAGAGGAGTCGCTGGCTGGCGTTGGAATAACTGAGTCCTGCGGGACGAATGTTTGAAATGCAGTTGCGATCGGCGTCATTGCGGCCGGTGCGCGGCCCCCAGGTCAGATAAGCCCCGAGGCTGTCCGGTGAGCTCAAGCCGGGCCGTTCTCCAATCAGCACGAGCACCGCCCGCGCCCGCAACACAGAGCCGATGTCATCACCGATAGCGACACGCCCTTGCTCGACAATGGTCAACGGCGCCAGCCGCCACTTGCCCTTCTCCGCTTCCAGATCTGCCTTCAGCCGGGCCACCATGGGGGCCGCGTTGGTCTGAACTGCCCAGGATGACAAGCCGTCGACAATCACGATGGCCAGGTCCGGTGCATCTCCCCCAGCGGGAACCCGCTCGGAGAGAAGATCCCGGGACGGCCGGGACAATAACCGACCCAGATCAGGCCTCTGCAGATAAGTCGCGCGGTCCGGAGCCTGGCTCTTCAGTGTCAGAACTTCCTCCTGCTTGCCGACAACCCCGGCGGTCACGAGGTCGGCCTGAAGTTTTGCCACGTCCAGCGGGCAGTGGACTGCGTCAATCGCCCGGGCGTGGGCTAGCTGGAATTGCAGGAGTTCGTGCGTGGGCAGGCTGATCCCGGCCCGGCCCAGGCCGATACGGGCGTCAGTAAACTGCCTCAGCTTTCGCCAGGGGTTCTGGTGCACCAGTGGACGTTTCTCACTCATGATCCGCCCTCCCCGCTATTGCCCTCAATGCCGGGCCGAAGGCATCGGGCAGCCCGGCGCTGGGCTCGAAGCGCTCCGCATCTTCAAAGATACGCATTCGGGTCAGCCACTGCTCGAACTCCGGCGCCGGCCGGAGACCCAATACCCGCCGTGCATAGAGAGCGTCATGGAAGGACGTGGTCTGGTAGTTCAGCATGATATCATCCGAGCCCGGAATCCCCATGATGAAGGTGCAACCGGCCACGCCCAGCAGCGTCAGCAGGTTATCCATATCGTTCTGGTCCGCCTCGGCGTGGTTGGTGTAGCAGATGTCGCAGCCCATGGGCAGGCCCAGCAACTTGCCGCAGAAGTGATCTTCAAGCCCGGCACGGATGATTTCCTTGCCGTCGAACAGGTATTCCGGCCCGATAAAACCCACAACCGTATTCACCAGCAGCGGATTGAACTTTCGGGCAACCGCGTAGGCGCGGGCCTCGCAGGTCTGCTGATCAAGACCATGATGGGCATTGGCAGACAGCGCACTGCCCTGCCCGGTCTCAAAGTACATGACGTTGTTGCCGACCGTGCCACGGTTAAGGGACAACGCCGCATCATGGGCCTCTCTGAGGGTGGCAAGATCAAAGCCGAAGCTGCGATTCGTAGCCTCCGTGCCGCCAACGGACTGGAACACCAGATCCACCGGCGCACCCTGCTCGATCGCCTCCAGTGTGTTAGTGACATGGGTCAGCACACAGGACTGGGTGGGAATCCCGTATTTCTGAATCACCTCGTCCATCAGCTGCATCAACTTGATGGACTGGCTGACGTTGTCGGTGGCGGGATTGATGCCTATCACCGCATCGCCATTGCCATACAGCAGACCGTCCAGAATACTCGCGGCAATACCGGCCACATCGTCCGTCGGGTGATTGGGTTGCAGGCGGGTTGAAAGATGCCCCGGCAGGCCGATGGTGTTCCTGAACCCGCTGGCAACTTCGCACTTACGGGCAACCAGTATCAGATCCTGATTGCGCATCAGCTTGGACACCGCCGCCACCATTTCCGGCGTCAGACCCGGGCGCAGCGCCTTGAGCACCGCAGGCGTGGCGTGGTCACTCAGCAGCCAGTTCCTGAAATCACCCACGGTCAGGTGAGCCACCGGAGCAAAGGCGGCGGCATCGTGCTCGTCGAGGATCAGCCGTGTGATTTCGTCGGACTCGTATGGCACGAGGGTTTCGTTCAGGAACTGTTTCAGCGGGATTTCGGCCAGGCACATCTGGGCCACCACGCGCTCTTCAGCACTGGAAGCAGCCACTCCGGCAAGTCGATCGCCTGACCTGGCGGGCGTCGCCTTCGCCAAGACATCCCCCAGGTTCCTGAACGACCAGGTTCGCGTGCCCAGTTGGTAGGCGTATTGGTGGGACATAGACTCCCCTGCATTTTCCTGATACACCCTAATGTACGGATGCGGGCGCGCTGTGTCTTGTAAAAGTGCCGGCCACACTCCGGGCGGAGTGTGGCCGGGGCACCTTTCTGCTTTCTGGTTGTTCCTTTCAGACGCAAACAGACGCAAATTCGGTGCGCCCCGGTTAGTGACATGCAAAATGCGTGGCACATTTCCCGGCTTCGGGATGCTTCAGCGACGGATTCTGAAGAGGGGTGTTATTCAAAAGAGCAGGCACCCGCTGTCGCTTCGGGAAAGTTACATCTGTTATGAATAGAATAATGATCAACTCTGGTGCAAAGTTGAAGATCAACTTTGCAAAAACTGGCAATAACCAAAAGGAAACCTCAAGGAAGATGAGCTCCAACTACCGAATTGCCCTGCTGATCGACTGCGACAACGTCAGCCACCAGGCCATCGAGGGTGTGCTCCAGGAACTGGCCAAGTACGGTGCCGTGAACATACGGCACGCCCACGGCAACTGGAACGGCCCGCAACTGGGCGGCTGGATTGAAAAACTGCACCCCAATGCCATCCGCCCCATCCAGCAGTTCGCCTACACCACCGGCAAGAACGCCACCGATGCTTCAATGATCATCGACGCCATGGACCTGCTCTACAGCGGCAATGTGGACGCCTTCGCCCTGATGACCAGTGACAGCGACTTCACACCACTGGTGATGCGAATCCTGGAAGCGGGCTTACCCGTATTCGGATTCGGCGAGCGGAAGACACCCCTGCCCTTTGTGAACGCCTGTTCCCAGTTCATCTACACCGAAAACCTCCGGGACGAGGCGGACGAAGGTGAAGGTGAAGGTGAAGGTGAGAGCGGCACAGAGCCGGTCGCCAGAGCCCGGAAAAAATGGGGCCGCAACCAGCTCCGGGGCGACTCCGTACTGGTCAGAACCTTGCGCACCGCCGTCGAGCAAACCGCCGATGACGATGGCTGGGCGCACCTTGGTAAGGTAGGCCAATACATCTCCAACAACAGTTCCTTCTCGCCGGTGAACTACGGTTACAAAAAACTGAGCGACCTGATCAAGGCCAGTGAGCTGTTCGAGATCCGGGTTGGCGATAAGAACGTGGTTTATATAAAGAGCCCCGGCTAAAACGGCGCCAATAACAGGAGTGGAGAATGCGACGTAACATCCTGATTACCGGAGCCAGTCGTGGCTTGGGCATGGGCACGGCCCGGGCCTGGGCGGCCTCGAACGCATCGTGGTCAACGCCGGCATGGCCAGCAGTTCCGTTGTAGTGGGAACCGTCCCCCCGTTACTATAGAAGTTATCTTTCTCGCCCAACCTTTTCCAGATGATGCTTCCGATTGCCAATGGACGAACAAACCCACCTGAGAACCCGCGCCTACCTGGTCGCACGACACCAGCATCCGGCCTGGAAGCTGCTGTCAGCCACCCGAGGCCCCCTGGTGCTCAGCTGCCTGCAGGCGCTAATGGAGCAGAACCGGGAAGAAATCCTGTTCGAGGATGCCCAGCAGATGCTGACGGATATCCTGCGGGAACACGCCAACAGCGTTGACCTCGAGCTATCCACTGACGACCCGGCCGCCGATGCCAGAAAAGAACTGCGCTCCTGGATTCGCAAAGGGCTGATCGTGGAACGGGACGGCCGCCTGATGGCCACCGATGCCCTGCAAAAGGCCCTGACCTTTGTTGAGGGTCTCGATGAAAAAATCATGACGTCCACCGCCTCGCGCCTGGCCACGGTGCAGCGGGAAATCGAAAACCTGGAAACCCGCCTGAACCCGAATGCCCAAAGCCGCGCCGACCATATACGTCGCAAGATAAAAGACCTGGAGCACGAACTGGCTGAAGTGGAAGCCGGTCGCTTCAAAGTGCTGGAAGGTGCCGAAGCGGCAGAAGGCATCCGCGAAGTCTACAACCTTGCCACCAGCCTGCGGGCCGACTTCCGCCGGGTGGAGGACTCCTACCGGGAGGCTGACCGGCAGTTGCGCCAGTCCATCGTCAGCGAACAGCATCACCGGGGCGAAATCGTTGACCGCTTGCTGGATGGCCACGACACCCTGCTGGAAACCGCCGAAGGCAAGGTCTTCCACAACTTCAACGAGCAACTCAGCCGGTCCACCGAGCTGGACAACATGAAACACCGGCTGCGAACTATCCTGAAAAATCCGGCCACCCGCCACGCCCTGTCCCGGCAGCAGCAGGATGAATTGCGCTGGCTGGTCATCCGGCTGATACAGGAGTCCGCTGCTGTAATCAGGGCAAGGGCTCGTAGCGAAAAAGACGTCAAAGGCTTCCTCAAGACCGGCTTGGCCGCCGAGAACCACAGGGTCGGCGAACTGCTCAACAGTATAATGAACACTGCGCTCAACATTGACTGGTCCAGCCACCGGGTCCGCAAAAGCGAGACACCCCTGCCGCCGGTTGCCGTGGCGGTTTCCAGCCTGCCGCTGGTTGAACGGCTGAGATTCAAATCGGCCACCGAAGAACAGGAACAAAGCCTGGAGCTGAGTGGTCAGAGCGTCAATCTGGAAGAAGTCGATGAAGACTTCTGGCGTGCTTTTGATGGCCTCGACCGGGAAGCCCTGTATCAGGAAACGGTGGAGTTACTGAAAGTCACCGACCGCCCCATGACCATTGGCGACCTGGCCACTCATTTGCCGCCCACCCATGACCTGGAAACCATTGCCCTCTGGCTGGCGATGGCCCGTGAGGCGGAAGTGGAGATCACTGAAGACCGGGAAGCCGTCGACATTACCGACAGCAATGGCCAGCGGCTGCGCTTCCACGTGCCACAACTGACGCTGACCCGACAAGACGCAGAATCCATCGACTGGGAGCTGTAAAGCCGCATGTCTGACTATTTTGACCGCCTGACACGCCAGGCCGATAACGAACAAGCCACGGAAGAACCGCAACAAACATCAGAGGCCCCGGACGATGCAGATCAGCAACGCCCGCTGGCAGAGGCTGGCCACTACACGCCCGCCAATGTGAAAGCCACCGCCCAGGAGCTGCTGAAATACGGATTGCTTGAAGCGGACCGGAAGCCCAATCTCTACCAGGTTGCCATTACCCAGACCGCCGCCATCAACCAGATCCTGGAGCCGTTCGACCTGCGCCTGAAGGTGGACGACGTGCGCGGGCTGGCCTTTCTGGTGGTCTCTGAACAGCTATTCACAGAAGGCGAAGAAAAGGACGACGAGTGGTCCCACCCCCTGGTGCGCCGCCAGCGCCTGACCATGGAACAGTCCCTGCTGGTCGCCATACTGCGACAGCACTTCATCGCCCACGAACAGGAAGCCGGGCTCGGAGCCGGTGAGGCCACAGTAGAACTGGCTGAGTTACTGCCTCAACTGCAACTGTACCTGGGCGACACCGGCAGCGACACCCGCGACCAGAAGCGTCTGCGCAGCCTGCTGGACAACCTGAAAAACCACGGCATTGTCTCGGACATCGACGCCAGCGACCAGGTTGTCATCCGCCCGATCATCACCCATCTGGCAAACCCTGAAAACCTGCAGAACCTGCTACACCATTTCCGGCGCATGGCCGGCCAATCCGCCCCGGAAGAAGCTGACGGAGAGGATCTATGAGCCAATCCCGGACCGACCTCTCTGCCGCTGAAATGCTGCCGCCCACGGCCTATATTCTGACCCACCTGGACCTGTACAACTGGGGGCCCTTCGGCGGTCGGCACAGTGCCGAGATCGACTCCAAGGGCACCGCTATCATCGGTCCCACCGGCAGCGGCAAAACGACGCTGGTGGATGCGCTGATGACCTTGCTCACCCACCAGCCCCGGTACAACCTGGCCTCCACCGGGGGCCATGAAAGCGACCGGGACCTGATCTCCTACATCCGGGGCGTATCCGGTGCCGGTAACAACAGCGGTGATAACAGCCACATTGCCCGCCCCGGCAAGACCGTTACCGCTGTGAGCGCCCGCTTCTCCAACGGCGACAAGGCCATTCGCATTGGCGCGCTGTTCTGGATAGAGGGCAGCAGTTCTGCCGCCAGCGACCTCAAGCGCCTGTGGCTGTTCTCCGAGCGGGATGACCAGAGTCTGGATACCTGGCTGGCCATCCACCATGAGGGCGGGGCCCGGGAGCTCAAACAGCACGCAAGGGATAACCGGGGATTGCAGGCCAACGACAGCAAGAAAGCGTATCTGGCCCAGGTACGTCGCTTTTTCGAAGTGGGGGAAAATGCCTTTACACTGCTCAACCGCGCCGCAGGCCTGAAACAACTCAACAGCATTGACGAAATCTTCCGGGAACTGGTGCTGGACGACCACTCGGCGTTCGACCGGGCCGCGGAGGTAGCCAATGAGTTCGACGACCTGGCCGCCATCCACAGCGAACTGGAAACCGCCCGCAAACAGCACCAGTCGCTCTTGCCCATTGCGGAAACCCACGCAAAACACCAGGCCGTGGCAGCCGAGCTGGACCAGCAACTGGCCCTGAAAGCGATCCTGCCAGTGTGGTTCGCACAAACCGGTTACGAGCTCTGGAACAGCCGGAAACAGGAGCTTGAAAAGCAGCTTGACGAGGGCCGGGAAGCGCTCGACTCATTGGATGAGACGGTCCGGGAACTGAACAGCAAAGCCGACACCCTGAAAGATATCTACCTGCAGGCCGGCGGCGCCAGCATTGAACAACTGAAAGAGCAGATTTCCCAGCAGAAGCGCTGGGTGGAAGAACGGGCCCGGCACGCCAGGGATTATCAGACCCTGACTGGCAAACTTGATCTGGACAGTACGCTGGCCCCCGAGGCTCTGGCCCGGAACCGCCAGCTCGGCGAGACAAAGCTGCGTGAACTGTCCGAACTGGCGGACACGCAGGACAAATCCCTGCTGGACCTGCGTATCCGTCACGGCAAGCTCAATGAAACGCTGACCGAACTCAGCGAAGAAATCGACCGCATCAAGGCCCGCCCGGGGTCCAACATCGACGGGCGCTACCAGGAGTTCCGCAGCGAACTGGCCGGCGCGCTGAACCTGGATGAGGACAGCCTGCCCTTCGTGGCGGAACTGGTGGAAGTCAAAGCCGAAGAAAGCGACTGGCGCGGCGCCATCGAACGGGCCATTGGCGGGCACCGCTTGCGCCTGCTGGTGCCCCCGGCGGCAATGCAATCTGCCCTGGACAGGGTGAACAGCCGTGACAACCGGCTTCACGTGCGCCTGCTGGAGGCCCAGACACCCCAGGGCCCGGCCCGGTTCCTGGATGACGGCTTCACCCGCAAGCTGAATTTCAAGGACCATCCTCACCGGGAAGCCCTGAAACACCTGCTGGCCGGAATCGACCGGCACTGCGTGGACTCACCCGAAACCCTGCGCCAGACCCCCCAGGGAATGACACAACAAGGCCTCATGTCTGGTAAAAAGGGCTATTTCGAAAAACGGGACAACCAGCGGCTCGACAAGGGCTGGATGACCGGGTTCAACAACCGTGACCGTCTCGCTGCCCTTAACAAAGAGCTGACAGAAACCCGCCAGGAAGCGGACACCCTGGAGCAGCAACTCAAAACAGCCCGCAGAAACCTGAAGGACACCCAGGACCAGATACGGCTTTACGAGCTGCTTGGCGAAACCGAATTCAGCACCATCGACCTGCCCGGCGCACAGCGGGAACTGGATGCCCTTCAAAACCGGCTTGAGGCGCTGACTGCTCCGGGCTCGGATGTGGAAAGAGCCCGACAGGAGTTTGAATCGGTCAACCAGAAACTGGAACAAAGCCGGAAGAAACTCTCGCAACAGGAAACCACTCTGGCGCTGCTGGAGGAGAAACGTACCCAAGCCACCCGCCGTTGCACGGAACTGTTGGACCGGATTGGCGAAGGTCTGACAGACGACCAGCAAGCCCTGGCCGCCGGACACTTCCGCGCCCCGGGAGCAGACCAGCACGAACGTCTGGAAGCCCTGGAGCGGGACCAGCGCGAACAACTGGATAAAGCCATCGGCAAACTGGGCAAGCAGATTCAGGGTTACCAACTCAGCCTGACCCAACTGATGGAAAAAGCCCGCACCATCGATACCGGCGCCCTCGCCGAAACCGGCACTGACATCCGGGACATCCCGGAATACCTGGAACGCCTGCGGGTGCTGGAAGAAGAGGCCCTGCCGCAGAAACTGGAGCGTTTCCTCAGTTACCTGAACCAGTCCTCGGATCAGGGTGTCACCCAACTGCTGGCCCACATCCAGAACCAGGTGGCCATCATTGAAGAACGTATCGCCGACCTGAACGCCACCCTGCGGCGGGTCGACTTCCAGCCAGGCCGTTACCTGCGCCTGGAGCCACGGAGGGTTACCCATGAATCCCTTCGAACCCTGGAGCGGGCCCAAAGACAGCTCCGCGCCGACGCCCTGAAAGACGATCAGGGCGAAAGCCATTTCAAGGCCCTGCAGAACATGGTGGCCTTGCTGCGGGATGCCGCGGACAACAAACGCACCGTGGGTGCCCGGGCCTTGCTGGACCCGCGCTACAGACTGCAGTTCGAAGTCTCGGTTCTTGACCGGGAGTCCGGCACGGTGATCGAAACCCGCACCGGCTCCCAGGGTGGCAGTGGTGGCGAAAAAGAAATCATCGCCAGCTATATCCTCACTGCCTCCCTGAGCTACGCCCTGTGCCCGGACGGCGCCACCCAGCCGCTGTTCGGCACCATCGTGCTGGACGAAGCCTTCTCCAAAAGCTCCCACGCGGTAGCCGGTCGCATCATCTCGGCTCTCAATGAATTTGGCCTGCACCCACTGTTCGTCACACCCAACAAAGAGATGCGACTGCTGCGGGCTCATACCCGCTCTGCCATCCTGGTGCACCGCAAAGACCTGCGCGCCAGCCTTACTTCATTGAGCTGGGAAGAGCTGGAAGCCCACGCCGAAAAAATATCCCGGAAAGCCCATGAAATCTCCGGATGAACTGGCAAGTCGCCTGGCCCGGCAATGGCAGAATGCCGACCTGCGCGAGCAGCGCCTGCTCCGGCCGGAGAGCTGGCCATTAACGCTTTCCATCGGCAAGCCCACTGGCACCGTGGTAAGGGATCAGGTCGGACAGGTTCGCAAACACCTGCAACAATGGCGGGAGGTTTCCATCGGGCAGGTCCAGTGGCAGCCTGTCCGCTTCCAAAGCACCAGCGAAGCCATCAACATTCCCACCCACTGGATGCTGGAGTCTCCCAGCCAGTGGGTACAGG
>JAXHVJ010000027.1:0-37382 GCA_034189235.1 Pseudomonadota bacterium | reverse complement strand
CGTCGGTCTGTTGGCAATCTGGCTGTTCGGCATCCCCGTTCAGTGGGGTGGCCTGGGCGGGTTCGAGGTCGTGCTGTACGGCGCTATTGGCGCTGTTGGCACTTATCTCACCCTGATTCTGGTCACCCGGATTCCGGGGTTGTTCCCGGACAATCTGGAACAGCAGATGCGGGGGCTCCACAGCTTTGCCCGCAGCTTTTCCTGGACGGTGCTGGTGGCCTTGTCAGTACTCGCCGGTGTCGGAGAAGAGCTGCTGTTCCGGGGCGCTGTCCAGGGCTGGCTGATCCAGTACACCGGGCCCTGGACTGCTGTTATTGCTTCGTCAGTCCTGTTTGGCCTGGTCCACTACGTGTCATTTACCTATTTTCTGGTGGCCACCGGGCTGGGCCTGGTTTTGGGCGCGGCCTACCATCTTTCGGCAAGCCTGGGCATGGTCATGCTCTGGCATGCGCTTTACGATGTGGTGGCGCTGTATTGCCTGCTGCGTTTCCCCCATTGGTTCGGGATCGACTCCACGGGCTTGCGGTAATCAATTCAGCCCTGGCTCTCGCCTTTTCTCGCCTCGAAGTTGGAGAGCTCTACATGTGAATCCTGTAATGTTCCAGTATGGTTTGTTACCAGTTTTTGAAGGCAATAAGCTCTTCACTGGTAACTGGTTGGTGTTGAACATGAGCCCGAGCCATTGCTCAGACCGGTGATACCCCAAAGAGCCACTGGTGGGCCCAGAAGACCGTGATGACGTATACCGCCAGGCCACCGATAACTGCAATGGCATCATTTGCCCGTGACGCCGGCAGGGTCGGGATTGACCGCTCGGTGCGGCGCTTCATGGAGATCCGGTCCACCACCGCCCAGGCCAGGAAAGCGCCGAAAAGCAGTACATCATGCAACATGCCGTTTGCCAACAGGTGCGCCAGGGCCCAGAGTTTTACGGCAACCAGCGTCGGGTGTTTGAGCTTCGCCTTGATCTTCCCGGGGAAATACGTGGCGAACAGCAACGGAAAAACCGGAATCAGTAACAGCATGGCCAGGTGCCGGAGCCAGCCGGCAGGTGTGTACAGTATCGTTGGGTCCATCCGGGCAGCCCCATATCCCCAAACAATCAGAACCAGGCCGATGATAGAAACCAGCGAGTAGAGGCCTTTGAATAAGCCCTCCCCAAGACGATCATGTAGCCGGTTGCGTAGTGGCTCATTGACGATGGACAGGGAGTGGATTCCCAGAAACAGGATCAGGCCAACAATCAATAGGGTCATTTACAGGACTCCTTGGTTTGTTCCTTTCCGCGGTAAGCACGCAGGCATTCGACCGCCGTCGCCAGCGCTTCCGGCAGTTTGTAGTCAATCAGCTAAGCAAAACTGATGCAATATTATGAGTATGAATTTCCAGTAGTATATAGCCGTTGCGGTATGCTTGCGCCAGTTTTTCAGGGAGATTGAGCGTGCTTGAGAGTTATCTGACCGGCCTGCCGGTCATTTCTCTTCGAAACGCCGTGCTTCGGTAAAACGGTCTGCCCAGTAATAGCCGTCCAGTTCTGACAGGGTGACTCCGGAGGAGGTGGACGCATGAATGAACCGGTTCTTGCCCATATAGATGCCGGCATGCTGCTCTTTGCCGTCGATCCTGAAAAACACCAGGTCTCCCGGCCTTACCTGGTCCGGTGGTACTTCCCTGCCATGGCGAAGCATCTGGGCCGTGGTGCGGGGCAGTTGCTGGCCAAGGCCCTCCCGATAGGCGGTGATGATAAACCCGGAACAATCGAAGCCCTGCGCTGACATGCCGCCGTATTTATAGGGCGTACCCTGGTAGCGCCCGAAGACCTGCCACAACCGGTTGATATTTTCTGGCGAATCAGGCGCTGCGACCGGCACGGGCTGTGTGTTGCCCCCGGTCTGCAGGTGCTGATTACTGGCACACCCGCCCAGTGCAAGCCCCAGCAATGTCATAACGAGTATTTGTCGCAGCATTGACGCCATGCCGTTACTCCGCAACATTGAATCTGTATAAACCTTATTACTGATTGGGCCGGATGTCAGGTTACGGCTTGTTTGACGTTGGCGGGAAGCGATCGTGGGAGCAGAAAAACGCATAAGGACAAGCAGGATCGGCCGGTGGGTGGCCGGGGTCGTTGTTGTTCTGTTGCTCATGGTAATCGGTGCGGGAGTCTATGCCCGGGACGCCTGGCAGCAGTTGATGGCAAATCAGTCAATCCAGCAGTTCGACTGGCAGGGAATGCGCCTCTCGGTGGACGGAATTCGTGCCGATAGCTTCTCCCTGGTCAGTTCTGATCCGGCGCGGCCGTTCGCGGTGAGCGCTTCGGGCTTCGTGCTGGGCTGGGACTGGCAGAACTTCTCGCTGGCCAGTGTCCGGATTGAGCAGCTTGACGTTGAACTGCCGGCATGGCCAGAGCCCCTACCGGATGGGGGAGGGGCGCGTCAGTCGCTGTTGCCGGGGCAGACGCCGGCGTGGCTTCCGGACACCATTTCGGTGAGCAGCTTACGGGTCGATCTGCCCCGGGAAACCGGAATCCGTGGCAACCTTTACGTCGAGCTGGCCACGGACCCGGCGCAGTGGCGGATGGAGACGACCGGACTCTGGATCAGCGGCTCGTTGCCGGAGTCCGAGCGTTCAGGCTGGCGTATCAGCAAGGCAGAGGGGCGTATCGGCCTGGCCGGAACCGCGGGTGTGGAGTCAGCGAAACTGGATATTCTGGCCGGTTCAACCCTGCACATGGATAGAGTGAGTAGTCCGGATGATGGCGCGACACTTGCTTTGGCGCAGGTGGAGGCGCGGGCGGACGGTAGTACGCTGGAAGCCCGCTACAACCTGAGCGACCAGAGCCTGGAGAAAGCGCAATTGGCCGGGCCACTGGCGGTTGATGTCGGGACGTTACAACAGGCCAACCTGAAGCCCCGGTCCTGGAGCTTTGAGGGCCAGCTGGATGCGGATCTGAACCGGGTCGACGTCCGGGGTGTAGTGAAGGGAGCTGCCGGGCTGGTGCTGGATGTCGACGCCCGCTGGCCCTTCACCGCAACTCCACAGCTGGCGGTCAGTGCGGAGCTGGAGGGCAGTCATGCTGGCCGGATACTGGCCGGGACCCTCGAGTCGTGGCCAGTTGGAGTCGAGATCAGCGGTGGGCACCTTTCTGCACACGCAGGGGTTCGCCTGCCAGACACGGGGCCAGAGTTTGAGGGTAAGGTAACCGCCAGCGGGATGTCCGGTATTGTGGATCGAATGGCCTGGACCGGGTTGAACGGCACTCTGGAGCTGTCCCTGGAAGACGCCCTGACAGTCCGGACCCGGGAGCTTCAGTTGGAACAGCTCAATCCCGGGGTGCCGGTGGGGCCGGTCTCCATCACGGGCAGCTACCGTGCGTCGTTGCAGGGGCTGGCGAAAGGAACGGTTTCACTGGTCCGGGGATACGCCGGATTTCTGGGTGGAGAGGTCCGGGTCAGGCCGGGACAGTGGACTCTGGCTGATCTGCCTGTGACCGTCCCGGTGTGGCTCAATGACATACAGGTCGACCGCCTGATGAGCGTCTATCCCGCCGAGGGACTGGCCGGTAGTGGCACACTTCAGGGCGAGTTGCCGCTGGTGATCGGTCGGGAGGGTGTGCAGGTTATCGGCGGCAGCGTCAGGGCAGTCGCCCCCGGGGGAACCCTGAAGCTGCCGGCGGACCGGTTGCAGGCCCTGGCCCGGAACAACGAGACCATGGATCTGGTGGTGAAGGCCCTTCAGAACTTTAACTATTCCGTGCTGAACAGCACGATAGACTATGATCAGGAAGGAACCCTGAACCTCGGCCTCCGGCTTGAGGGCAGCAATCCTCAGGTAAGGGATGGTTACCCGATTGTGGTGAACATCAACCTGCAGGAGGATATTCCGGCACTGTTGACCACTCTGCAGCTCAGCGGTCGGGTGAATGAAGCGGTCGCCGGGAAAGTCCGGAAACTGATGGAAAAGCGTGAGGCAGGTAATGGGGAAAAGTGATTCCGCAGTGCCGGTCACAATCTACGGGGGAAAGCTATGAAAGCGCAAAGCCGGACATCTGCCGGCACCGCCCGGTTTCGGCAGGGGGGCATGATACTCGCGATTGCCCTGCTGTCCGCAGCCTGTACACCAACGGTGCAGATGGCGGCGCCAAAGGAGCCCATTACCGTCAACCTGAACGTCAAGATCGAGCACGAGATCTACGTGAAAGTTGATAAGGAAGTGGACGAGTTGTTCGAAGACCAGGGCCTGTTCTGATGGTCGTGGACACTTCAACGGGGAGAGAATCATGAGATTGTTCAGTAAATTCGGCGTGCTCCTGCTGGCCCTGTGTCTGAGTCTGCCAGCGCTCGCCATGAATCTCGAAGAGGCCAAGCAGCAGCTCGATAGTGCCAAACAATCCGGGCTGGTGGGTGAGACGCCCTCAGGTTATCTCGCGGTGGTGAAAGCTGAGGGAAACGCCCGGGAAATCGTGGAGGCCATCAACCAGGCCAGGCGTCAGGAGTACAGTCGCATTGCAGGGAAGCACAATATTCCGGTTGCCGAAGTGGAGGCTGTTGCCGGTAAGAAGGCGGTGGAAAAGACTCCTGCCGGCCAGTTTGTCCGGATCGGTGGCAGGTGGGTGCGAAAATAGCGGGCCGGTTCCTGGCTATTTTACCCTCCGCAAAAGCTCCGGGTCGTTGTGGCGGGGATTGTTGATTGCCTGGGATACCTCGTATTCATCGAGGCGCTCCGGAGGGAGTCGGTGGGTTACCGCCCGGATCTCGCCGCGGTCGGTGAGTTCCGGGTTGAGCCAGCCCCGCAGTGAGCCGGGGTCCAGCACCACGGGTTGGCGGTCGTGGATGTGTTTCAGGGACTCGTGGGCCGGTTCGGTGATGATGGCGCAGGCGGTGGTTTCATCGCCTTCCATCGGCGTCCAGATACCGGCAAAAAAGATCGCCGGGTCCTTGTCCGGAGCCTTCGGGGTGACGTAGTGCGGCTCCTTGCCATGTTCCGTTGCCATCCATTCATACCAGCCGTTGGCGGGGATCAGGCACCGGTGGTGGGCAAAGGCCTCCCGGAAGTATTTTGAGGTGGCCACGGTTTCAGCCCGGGCGTTAATGGGTGAGGGCGCTTTCTCGCCAGCCCAGACCGGACGGAAACCCCAGTGGGAGTGGGCCATGATCAGGGTGCCGTTCATGGTCATACGGATCATGGGAATGGCCACGCCGGGTGCGATGTTGTAGCTGGGGTCAAACTGGCCATCCACCTCCAGGCCTTCCGGGAAATACTCCAGGATCAGGGTTTCCGGTGGTGTGTAATAGGTGAACCGTCCGCACATGGGGCAACCTGTTCGCTCTTGCCGGCCTCGACTTCGGCCAGGAACTCCCGGATGTCCTCGAACGCTTCCTCGGCCTCCGGGAGCATGTCACCAAAAATGTGCCATACATGCACCATGCCTGGCCAGATATGGAGCTCCACCACAGATCCTTCGGACCGGGCCTTGGCCGCATAGCGCCGGGCGTTATCCAGCAGCATTTCGGTATCACTGGCATGGATCAGCGTCGGCGGCAGGTTGGCAAGACTGCCCCGTAGTGGGGACACGACCGGGTTGGTTGGTGATACCCGGAATATCGCCAGGGTTCCCCACCAGATAATCGGCAGCGGAATCTTGGCCAGGCCGCCAAACACCGGGCCCAGCAATGGATCGGTGGGAATGCTGTTGCGGTTGCTGGGGGCGGTCAGGGTCAGGTCGGTTGAAGGCGCCAGGGCAACAGCCGCATCAGCCTGCCTGAGCCCGTTATCCCTCGCCCAGGCCAACAGGCTGAGGGTATGGCTGCCACCGGCGGAGTCTCCCGCCACCACGATAAAGCTGGCGCGTTCCCGACCGTCCGGCCCGTGGTCCAGCAGCCAGGTGTAGGCCCTTTGGCAATCCCGTACCCCGTCCATGAAGCGGTGTTCCGGCATCAGTCGGTAATCCACGGCGAAAACCGCGGCATTGGCCAGTCGGGAGAACTGATCGGTAATGGTCCGGTGGCTCCTGGGACTGCCTGCTGCCCAGCCCCCACCGTGGATGTAGAGCACACGTCGGCGGGTGTCGACGCCTGGTGCAATGACCCATTCACCGCGCGGATCCTCGTTATGCCGGAACTCGGATACCAGCTCCACGCTTTCGCTGAGGGTGTCCATGAGCTGGCGCAGGGCCATTAACCGGGCCTTGCCCTTGAGGTCTTTGGTCGCTTCTCTCAGCTTCCGGAGCTGTCCCAACACCTGTTGATGACCCTCGCTCGGGGTTCCTTCCCGCACGGGGTAATCCATGTCGTCCAGGTGGTATAGGTCTTCAACCCTGAACAGGAAAAAGGTAGCGGCTACGATGAGCAGCACGATGGCCAGAACAATCCAGATGATATCCACTGCGTATCCTTGATGGCTCCCCGGAGCGGGTGGGTCTATGCTGAAATCATAACCGCGTTAACGGGCGGGCGCAGCCCCTGAATGTCACAGAAGGAGTAGGCTTTTGCAAATAGCCTATCGGGCCCGGGACATTACCGAAGCACACATTGTAGCCGGGTTTCTGGAGGTCCATGGTATCGAATCCCACGTTGGCGGCCATTACCTGCAAGGTGCGCTTGGCGAGATCGGTACGGCGGGTTTCAGCAATGTCCATGTGGATGATGAAGACCTCTACCTGGCTCGCGAGCTGATTCGCGAGTATGAGGAGGGGGGCTCCACGGTAACCGCCACATCCCCGGATCCGGACAAGCCCGACCAGTACGCCCGCTGGTTTCTGCTGGCATTGATCGTTACAGTGTGGCTACTGGTCCAGATCTACTGATCCAACCAATTGAATCCAATAGTGAAACGGAGGAATCATGTCTGCATCCGGAGTGGTTGTCATTACCGGTGCCAACCGGGGAATCGGCCTGGAACTGGCGCGGCATTATGCCCGTGAGGGCTGCGACGTGATCGGCGTGTGCCGGCAATCTTCCGATGAGCTGGAAGAAGTGACCTCCGAGGTCATCGACGGGGTCGATGTCACCACCGATGCCGGCATCGAAAAACTGAAATCGACCCTGGCGGGCAAGAAGATCCGGCTGCTCATCAACAATGCCGGCCTGCTGCAGGACGAGCAGCTTGGCAGCATCGATTTCGATTCCATCCGCAAGCAGATGGAGGTCAATGCCTACGCGCCGCTGCGGGTAGCCGAGGCACTGGTCCCGCAGATTGAAGAGGGCGGCAAGATCGCCAACATTACCAGTCGGATGGGCTCCATTGCCGACAACGATTCCGGAGGCCGCTATGGTTATCGCGCCTCCAAGGCCGCTCTGAACGCTTTTGGCAAGTCCCTGGCTGTGGACCTCAAACCGAGGGGCATTGCCGTGGCCCAATTGCATCCGGGTTATGTCAAGACCCGCATGGTGAACTTCGGAGGGATGATTACGCCCGAGGAATCCGCCCGCGGACTGGCGGAGCGGATTGCCAATCTGAATCTGGAGAACACCGGATCGTTCTGGCACAGCAATGGCGATGAGCTGCCCTGGTAAACGGAGGTCAGTGTGACAAGCGCAGCCCGAGTTGTCCTGGCATCGTTGCCCTGACCCGCAAGATGATCTATGAGGACTGAATCGTGCCTCGGGTGTTCTTCGCGGTGGAAATCCCGCCAGACGTAAAAAAGCGCCTGCTGAAGCTCAAGACTCCGATCAACGGAGCCCGATGGCAGAGCCGAAATCAGCTGCACATGACCCTGGTCTTTATCGGGAGCGTGAAGGATGATGATCTGGAGACGTTGAGCTACGCAGCCTCCCTGGTTTCCACGCCCGCCTTCGAGGTAGAGGTGACCGGTCTGGGGGCTTTTGGCCGCCCGGAACACCCCCGGAATCTCTGGACCGGGGTCTCTCCGGAGGCGCCGGTGGCGGAGTTGTACCGTCAGCTGTCCGCTCAGGTTGCGGCTGCCGGCTTTGAGACCGAGCACCGTGGTTTTCAGCCGCATATCACGGTGGCGCGGTTCCGCAAGCAGGCTGCCTCGATTGTGAACCTGCTGGAAGAGCACGGGCAGGACCGGTTCGGGAGGCTCCCGGTGACGGAATTTGTCCTGTTCGAGAGCGCCCCTGGAGCTGGCGGATCGGTATATACCGTGATCGAACGTTTTCCGCTGCAGCCACCGCTTGACGAAACGGATCAGCCCGACCAAATATGAGTGCATGCCCCCGCGCATTTCCGCGCCCGCTTGGAGGTATGTATGTGCCCACCTTTCTCCGATCCCGACCAGCGCCTTTTTGTTCGCAACGCCACCGTCGCTGATATACCCGGCATCATCGATCTTAGCCGCCGGGTCTACGAGGGTACCGGCATGTACGGCTACACCAGGGGGCCCCTGACCGGGCAGATCAATACCTTTCCGGAGGGGCAGTTTGTCGCCATGCTCGGGGACCAGGTGGTGGGCTACTGCGCCACCTTCCGGATTGCCGGCGAGGTGGCCCTGGCCCGCCATGACTGGACGTCGATCACCGGCAACTCCACCCCGGTGCGGGAGGAGGATGGTACCATCCGGAACATGGCCCATGTGTTCCTGCGGGATGGCCGGGTGTACACCCAGCCGAAGATTCACCAGACACCCAATGAGGCCTACTGGTGGAATATGCGTGGCGGTAACCGGGTGAATGCCATTGACACCGATTGCGGCACGATCGGAGTGCTGATCTGTTATGACGCGGAGTTTCCGGAGTTGGCCCGGCACCTGGTGGATCAGGGGGTGAGTATCATTTTCGTGCCGTTCTGCACCGATGAACGCCAGAGTTACCTGCGGGTCCGCTACTGCTGTCAGGCGCGGGCAGTGGAGAATCAGGTCTACGTGGTGCTGTCCGGCAATGTCGGCAACCTGCCCAACGTGCCGAACATGGAGATCCAGTATGGTCAGAGCTGCATCCTGACCCCCTGTGATTTTCCCTTCGCCCGGGACGGCATCGCGGCGGATACCGAGCCCAATGTCGAGACGGTGGCTTTCGCAGACCTGAGGCCGGAGACCCTGGTCACTGCCAGGAACAGCGGAACGGTAAAGAACCTGCAGGATCGCCGGCACGATCTCTACAGCGTAAACTGGCGCGGCGAGTAATCCCGGTTGGTGGTCTCGGCTGGCACTCCAGGCCGGTCTCTGCCATATTGTTGGCCGACTATGGCCGCTGGCCAATCGGCTTTCAAAACAACAAGTTCAGGAGCTCCATGGAAAAAACCCGGATTACCATCGTCGCGATTACAGGCATTGTCCTGTTCTTTCTTGCCAACTATTTGTGCCGGTTCCTGCTCGGTTTCAGCGGGCTGCTGGCCTCGCTGATTATTGCTGCGGCCATTGCCGAGGCCCGGATTTGAGTGAGCTGCGCCTCGACACCGTATCGGTCGGCACCCTGCGGGAGGCCTCGTTGCTGGTTGGAAGCGGGACGGTGGTGTGCATCTCGGGTGCCTCCGGTAGTGGCAAGAGCCGCCTGCTCCGGGCGGTGGCCGATCTGGAACCCCACGATGGCCGGGTCTACCTCGATGGTACTGAGCAGGCTTCTCTACCGGCGCACGAGTGGCGTAAACGGGTGGTGATGATCCCCGCGGATAGTCAGTGGTGGTTTGATGAGGTAGGTGCCCACTTCGCGGAGGATGCCCACCACACCATGCCCGCAGCCCTCGGTTTTCCCCCCGAGGTAATGGATTGGCCGGTGAGCCGGCTTTCATCCGGTGAACGCCAGCGCCTGGCCCTGTGGCGGGCGCTGGCAATGGCGCCCGAAGCCCTGTTGCTGGACGAGCCCACGGCGAACCTGGATGAAGACATGACGGCTGCGGTGGAAGGCTGGTTGCTGGATGAAATCCGGCGCCGGAACCTCGCCATCCTTTGGGTGGCCCATGATCAGGGGCAGATCCGTCGGGTGGCGAATCACCACTACCGGATCAGCGGATCGCAGCTGGAGTGGGTGAATGGAAGTCATTGATCTTGCCTGGTGGAAGCTGGGGCTGGCAGCCTTGCTGGTTCTGGCGCTTGCCGGAGTCAGCCTGTGGGCCAGGCTGGGGATCACCCGCAGCCTGCTCGTCGCGAGTGCCCGTACCGGCATCCAGTTGGCCCTGATCGGGCTGGTGCTTGAGGCGTTGTTTGCCTCGTCGAGGCTGTACTGGATTGCCCTGTTGGCTACGGTCATGCTGCTGGCGGCAGGCAGGGAAGTAATGGCGCGCCAGCAACGTCGGTTGCGGGGCATCTGGGCGTTCGGGATCGGCACTGGCGCGATGTTCATTTCATCCTTTGCGGTGACGATACTGGCCCTGACGGTCATTATCGGTCCATCGCCCTGGTATGCGCCTCAGTATGCCATTCCCCTGCTGGGCATGATGCTGGGCAATACCATGACCGGTGTCGCCCTGAGCCTTGATCGCCTCAACGAAGCTGTCTGGCACCAGCGGGCGGTGATCGAGAACCGACTGATGCTCGGGCAGACCTGGCGTGAGGCTGTGGAGGATATCCGCAAGGATGCCATGCGGGGAGGCATGATGCCCTCCATCAACGCCATGGCCGCCGCCGGTATCGTTAGCCTGCCGGGCATGATGACGGGCCAGATCCTCGCCGGGAGTCCACCCGCGGTCGCCGTTAAGTATCAGATCCTGGTGATGCTCATCATCACTGTCGGTACCGGTTTTGGTGCCCTGATGGCGGTATCCTGGGGCAGTCGCCGGCTGTTTGACGAGCGCGAGCGGCTCCGGCTGGACCGCCTGGTGAGAGTCGGCAAATGAATCGAGGCTGGTCAACGAATTCGGCGTCGATGGTGCTCTGCTGGAGACCGAAGGGGGCTCTGTCGGTATCGCCTTCCGAGCCATGTGAGTTGAGTCGGATCGGGCTGATCAGTGCGGTTGAGCCCGACAGCGAGGAATACGATCAGGCGCTTCGGTCGGCAGCGGGGCTGAATTGACGATGGCCGGCGCCGAACTGCCACGCTGCCCGCTTTGTCTCGAGGGACATCCGGAATTTTTCCGGCAGATCGGTACCCGGATCTACCTGCGGTGCTCCACCTGCCAGGCGACAATTATGACGCCGCAATCCCGGCTGAGCGCAGGGGAAGAAAGGCACATCTATGAACTCCATGAAAACGACCCGGAAGACGCAGGCTACCGGCGATTTCTTTCGAAACTGGCCAACCCGCTGACAGAACGACTGCCACCCGGGGCGGAAGGGCTGGATTTTGGCTGCGGGCCGGGCCCGGCCCTGGCCGGAATGCTGGAGGAGGCCGGTTTTGCCATGGCGCTCTACGACCCCTTCTTCCACCCGGACAAGGCGAGTCTGGCCCGGTCCTACGATTTCATTACCTGTACCGAGGTGGTGGAGCATCTTCACGAGCCGGCCGAGGCTTTCAGCCTGCTGGACCGGTTGCTCAGGCCCGGCGGCTGGCTTGGCATCATGACCTGTTTCCAGACCGACGATGAACGATTCGATAACTGGCACTACCGTCGGGATCCGACCCATGTGGTGTTCTATCGGCAGGCAACCTTCGAATGGCTGGCAAGGAAGTATGGCTGGACGCTGGAGGTCCCGGTGAAGGATGTGGTGCTGCTGAGAAAAGGCCGGTAATCACCGGCCCCTTCACTGAGTGGGCGCAGGGCAGGATGGCAGGACCGGGCAGTTCCCGCCGTCGCCGGTTTGCCCGGTATCGAAGGCTGCCTCTTCCTTGCTGAACCGCTCTGGTGCCAGGGTCCGGGCGCAGGAAAGGGCAGATGTTGCCTGTGCCGGGCAGCCAGCCCGGTCGAGGGTATACGCCAGATTGTTCCAGCCCTCGGCGTAGTCCGGGAATTGCTCCACCACCCGCCTGAAATGGACCACCGCTCCGGGCCACTGCTGTTGCCCGAAGGCCAGGTTTCCCTGGGCCATGATGGGAGCCGGTTGTTGCGGCCAGGTCTGCTCCGCCGTCTGGTAGGCAGTGAGTGCTGCCCGGGTATGCCCGGTGGACTCCAGGTCGTGCGCGGCCCTGAGGAAAGTCAGGGGGGCTGCCGTGGCGGGTATCTGCTCCGGAGGCAGAACCACGACGGCCCAGCGCTCGGCCCGGCTCCAGGTGGCGTGGAAAGCCTTGTAGGGCATGGCGTGGTGTTTGCGGGTATCGGTGTTAAGGATGATGGTTTCATCGTCACTGTCAAAGCCCACCACAACCGCGAAATGCCACTGGGGCCACCAGTCAATGAGCAGGTTCTGCATGACCAACACCGGATTGCCGGCACTGACTTCCTCGAGAACGGCCTCCAGTTTTGGCTCCAGGGGGTACACGACCATGTCGTGTGAACGGGCACCCGCCACCATCTCGACCTGCAGCGAGCCTTCCCGGGCGGGAATGTAGACCAGTTCCTTGAGCACATCAGGGTCGGTTTCGAGCCCCTGGCTGTTCAGCATCATGGCCAGGGAAGCGGGGCCGCACTGGTACTTTTCCTGGGCGTAGAAGGGCACATCTTCCAGAAGGACACGGTCGGGCAGTACGGGCTTGCCAGCCGCGGATTCAGGTTCCGGCCAGGGCGGGGTGGAGGCACAGCCTGCCAGCAGGACCAGCCCGATCAGGGCCACGATCCTGCTGGCAATCCTCAGTCGATACATCAAAACGTTCGGTCAGCGGATACAGTTGATGAACGAGAAGATATTTGTCGCACAGAGCATGTCGGTGATGATGAACACCAGCAGGAACAGCACGATAATCCCCACCACATCCTGGCCGGCGGGCGCCTCTGCCAACTGTTGCTCAAAATCGGCCAGCTCGGCCGGCGTCAGGTTCTGGATCCGATCCGCCACCTGATCCTTGCTTACGCCCATCTCTGCCAGCTTCTCCTGGACCTCCTGCTTTTCCAGCATGTTGAGGAGTTGTTGCCGGTCCAGCTCGGTCTGTTGTTGCTGGATGATCTCTCCGGTCCCGACCATGCCGGCATGGGCGGTTGTGGAGAAGGTAGTGGCCATGGCCATGAGTACGGCCATGACCAGTGAAACCTGCTTCAGATAATTACGGATCTCGGACATTCCAGGCTCCTTCTTGTGTTGTCATCTAAAACAGTAGGTTCAGATATGTATTCATTCAACATACAAAATTGTCATGGTCGCCGGACTTCAAGACGCCGTTCGGGCCAGTGCAGGATCGCCGACCGTCGAATCATCTTGCCCGCGAGCCGGGGAAAGCCTCCTCGATCATCCCGGCTGCGAAGTCCCCCGGAATGTCCGGCTTCAGAATAGCACGCGCTTTCTGGGGGCCGGGTTCCATACGTGACCTCGCTCTCAGGTAAACAAACCCTTACAAAAAACGCCGGCCGGACAATGACATTCGTATCGATGAGATTTCCGTGAGTGGGCAGCACGCTGTTATTGAGGCGTCCCCTAATGCCTACCTTGAGGGCACGACTGATTTCTACATCGTCGACAGCAACAGCACCAATGGCACCTTTGTGAACGACCTCCGTGTGGAGGGAAGGCAACGGCTCAACAGTAATGACATGATCCGGGTAGGCTGGAATGAGTTCCGGTTTATTGATGAGGAAGAAAACACCCTGGAGAAGACCGCCTACAGCCTCGACTGACCGGCGGTCTGCCGTCCGTCAGGTCTGCCCCTTCAAAACCAGCTCGGAGAAGCGCTGCAGAAGACCGCTTGCCTCTGGAGCCGGTGCGAGATCATTGAGCAGCGCCTGCGCATCCAGCCCTTCCCGGTCCAGATCCGGCGCCTGGACTTCCAGGTAGGCCCGCATGATGGCATCGGAAAATTCGGGGTGGAACTGCACGCCCCAGGCGCATTCGCCCACCCGGAACGCCTGGTGTGGCTCGAAATCGGAGTGGCCCAGCAGTACGGCATCAGGCGGCAGTCTCAGGACCGACTGCTTGTGGGTCAGTTGCGCCCGGAAGCGCCGGGGCATGGGGCTGAACAAGGGATCCTGCCCGGCCTCGGGGAAGAGTTCGACGATCCTGGTGCCGGTCTCGCGGCCTTTAGGGAGGTAGCCCACCTCTCCGCCGAGGGCATGGGCCAGCAACTGGTGTCCGTAACACACGCCCAACACCGGGACGCCGGCGTCCACCACGTTCGCCAGCCACGCCGCTGCGTTTTCACTCCAGTCTTCCCGGTCACTGACCATGGCGGGGGAACCGGTCACCACAATGCCATCCCACTCCGAAGGGTCTCCCGGTTCTTCGCCGTGGGGAAGATCCATCACGGTAAGCTCGAGTTCCGGGGCAAGGCCCTTGATGAACCAGTCCTCGAAATCGCCGAACCGGACGCGGATATCGGCGTAGGTGGTCCCGGTTTTCAGAATTAAAACTCGTACGTTTGCCATCTGTCAGTTCACTGGTAATTCAGGGTAAATGGATACATGTCGGTTCGGGCAAGCTTTGTAAGGAAATGTGGTTTCGTGGATCCATTCCCGGGAGCCGTTCGTTAATTTGCGTACTTTTTCACAATTTAACCGGAATGGCGGTCCAGAATTCAATGAGTACATCCTCAAGGTTGTTGGTTTTCGTTCTTTTGACAGTTTTTATTGCCGGTTGCGGAGGCGGATCCGAGTATTTTCCTGCGATTGAGCCGCTCGTTTACAACTGCCCCATCGAGGCGGCTGCCACGAAGCACAGTAACGATATGGCAGAGAATAATTTCTTCAGCCACATCGGTTCACAGGCGTTGCTGTTGTCAGGGTGAATACCCGGGCAGCAGATTATCCGAATTACTGGACCCGGGTATTCGCCAGGCCCCGGTAACGGGGCCGTCAGTCCAACCGGTTATTCGCTGACTTCGGCGTTGTGATAAACATTCTGGACGTCATCCAGTTCGTTCAGCATGTCCAGGAACTTCTCGAACATGGCCACGTCGTCGCCCTCTACCGGAGTGGTGGTTTTCGGCAGGAACTGGATTTCGTCCACGTCGAACCCGATTCCCTCGAAGGCAGCTTCCAGGGCCTGCTTGGCCTTGGCGTATTCTGTGTTCGGTGTGAATACGGTGATGCGGCCGTCCTCGTTCTCGATATCCGTCACGTCCACGTCCGCTTCCATCAGGGCATCGAGTACCGCTTCCTCGTCCTGACCGGTGAAGGCGAAAATCGCGCAGTGATCGAACATGTGGGCAACGGCGCCCGGAGTGCCGATCTTGCACCTGGTCTTGGTGAAAGCGAGTCGGACATCGCCGAAGGTGCGGTTCGGGTTGTCGGTCAGGCAATCGACGATCACCATGCAGTTGCCCGGACCATAACCTTCATAGCGGGCCGGAGAGTAGTCCTCGCCGCCACCGCCCCTGGCCTTGTCGATCGCCTTTTCGATGACATGGCTCGGCACCTGGTCCTTCTTGGCCCGGTCAATGAGGCCCCGCAGGGTCAGGTTGGCCTGGGGATCAGTGCCGCCGGACTTGGCGCACATGTAGATTTCGCGGCCATACTTGCTGTAGACCCTGGTTTTTGCCGCAGCCGTCCTGGCCATGGACTCTTTGCGGTTCTGGTAGGCTCTGCCCATCTGACCTGCCTCTTCTTGCTGTTCAGGAAAACGCCGGATTTTACTCAACAAAACGGTTCAGGGACAGGCTTAATGCTGCCAGGCCGTTTCTGCGGGGAAACGGGCGGCGACAGGGTCGCCGCCCGGAGGGATCAGACGTAGTCGGTTGGCGGGGTGTAATTGTCCGGGCCCATCAGGTCGATCCCGCAGGGGACATCCGAGACCCAGTTCAGGAACCGCTCCACCATCTCGGGGCCTTCAAAACGCTTGCCATGCTGGGGCACGATCATGCTCACATCCAGTCCCCGAACCATGTCGGCCCAGAGGCGGCAGACTTTCTGGGAGGCTATGTACCGCTTGTGGAAGCCGGTCATGCTGGGAATGTGACGATCGAAATCCTGCACCGGCTTGTGATCGTCCTCGCCACCGAGAGAGGCGCCCAAATCCCCTGAGAACAGAATTTTCGAGACCGGATCATAGAACTGCAGGTTGCCGACCGAGTGCATGAAGTGTGCCGGCAGGCAGGTGAGGTAGGAGTCGCCGAATGGCACTCTGGCGCCGGCATCCGGGATGCTGATAATCCGGTCATAGACGCTGCCGGTGAGCTGGTTGGTCACATAGCTGGACACCAGGTGCGGCAGGAACCGGGCCCAGAGCCGGGATGTAACAACCTTGGCGCGGGTGTGGATGATCCAGCGGTCAATGGCGCCGATGATGTCCGGATCCTGGTGGGAGGCAAAGACGTAGTCCATGTCCTTGATGTTCATATAGCGCGAAGCGGCCACGGAGAGAGGGGTGTAGGTCAGGTCTCCACCGGGATCGATCAGGGCTTCGTGCTTGCCATCAACAACCAGGAACTGGTTGGACTGGACGCCCTCACCGGTTACCAGGGAATCGAACATCAGGCATTTGTGGTGTCCGTCATCGAACAGGACAATGGGCTCTGCTGCCATTACTGTCTCCCGCCAGGATATTGTGTTCGGCCGATTAGCCGGATATTGCAACCCTGGCGGAAGATTACAGAATTGATAAATGCAAATTGTTGCCACAGGTCAATTCTGTGGCATTCATCAAGTAACGGTTTGTTGCCGGCCGGAATGTCAGGCCAGTTCCGGCACCCGTTTGATTCCCCGGCGAATTCCCTGTTCCAGGGCGCTGGAGACCACCTTGCCGGTGAACGGCACAATGTCCTCGAAACTGATGGTGTAATGCACCCGGGTCTGGCCGCCCGGGGTGTCTTCAAAGCGAATCCGCCCCAGGTGATTGCGTATCGGGCTCCTGCTGGTGACCGTGTATTCGATCAGCGTTTCCGGCTCGAAGTTGAGTACGGTTTCCTCCAGACCAATGGGCCCGATGCCGATCTTGCGAACGGAACCGATGCCGTTAGGATCTGCCTGATCGCTGTCCTTGATACGTTTGACTGGCGCACCCAGCAGTTTTCCGAAACGGTGGTGGTCGGCGAACAGCGCAAAAACCCTTCGCCGGGGCAGGTCAAAGGTTTCATCAATTTCAATGGTGTAGATGGCCATGAGCCCACTCTTTTTGTCATTCGTTACACCAATCCTACCCGTTTGGTTCCTACAACAAAAGTCATAGGAAGCGGCGGGTTGCAATCTGGACCCGGGCGATGGGTCAGTGCCGGGCGGTATGCCTGTAGTCCCGGGGTGACTGGCCCATTACCTTCTTGAACAGTCGAGAAAAATAGTAGGCATCGTCGTAACCCAGCCGGCGGCTGATGTCGGCAAAGCTGAGGCCGGTGGTGTCCAGCATCTGGCATGCACGTTCGACCTTGAGATGCAGGAAATGCTGGATGGGCGAGGTGCCCGTTTGTTCCCGATAGCGGGTGGCAAAGTGCGCCGGAGAAAGACCGGCCAGGTCCGCCAGTTGTTCAAGGGACAGGCGCTCCTCCAGGTGCTCACGCATGTAATTGTGGATGGTGTCCAGTTCGGACTGGCGTTCCTGGCTGGTTTCATCCGCATTCAGAGGTACCGCAGCCAGTAGCTGGCGCAGTCGGTTGGCGGCATGGATCAGTCCCCGGGCGCGGAAGCCGGTCTGGCGTACCGAGAGCAGGCCGTTGAAATCCACCAGCAGCCGAGGCTGGCGGCCCAGGTGCCGGATGCGGACAGGGCCATCAAATCCCATGTAATTACGGAAGTCCTCGGCCAGCGGGCCGGTGTAGTGCACCCAGTGTATGGTCCAGGGATTGTCCGGGTCGGCGGTATAGCGATGGTTGGCTCCCGCAGGCAGCAACAGCAAATCACCGGCCTCCACGGTACAGGGCTCGCCCGCGACGTTCAGGAATGCCTTGCCTTCGGTGCAATAGATCAAAAGATTGTCGCGATGGTGCTCCCGGTGCATGTGGTGGCCGGCCGCCTTGCGATAATGCCCGAAGGCCAGTGGATAGAGTTCCCGGGTCAGGGGGTGACTCGCAAGCAAGCGGACAATGGGGTCTGGCACCACGTAGCGGACGCTGTCCGGTGGTACCGGCCATTGCGAGGTTTGCGCTGTGGCTTTTCTGTTCAGAACTCTGCTCATCGAAAAATAATCCATCATGGGCGAAATTTAGTCAATCACCCCCGGCCAAACCACGTGCTAGGATTTTTGTAACCGTGGCCGAACCCCGCCGGGGCGAGGCTGTTCCCACATAACAACAAACCAGGGATTTCAACATGAAAAATGTTCCCCAGTATATTGCCGGTGAATTTGTCCAGAGCCAGACCAGCAACTGGATCGACGTCACCGATCCTGCCACCAACGAAGTGATCGCCAGGGTGCCGTGCGCCACCGAAGAGGAGATGCGCAGGGCCATCGATAACGCCGGCGAGGTGTTCAAGACCTGGAAAGAAACCCCGGTTTCCGAGCGGGCCCGGGTCATGCTCCGCTACCAGGCGCTGCTGAAAGAGCATCACGATGAAATCGCCGAAATCCTGTCCCGGGAAACCGGCAAGACCTTCGACGACGCCAAGGGCGATGTCTGGCGCGGTATCGAGGTGGTAGAACACGCCGCCAACGTGGCCTCCCTGATGATGGGCGAGACCGTCGAGAACGTGGCCCGCCAGGTGGATACCCATTCCTGGATCCAGCCGCTGGGCGTGTGTGCGGGCATCACTCCGTTCAACTTCCCGGCCATGATTCCTCTGTGGATGTTCCCGATGGCCATTGCCTGCGGTAACACATTTATCCTGAAGCCGTCCGAGCAGGATCCGCTGACCCCGATGCGTCTGGCCGAGCTGTTCGAGGAAGCTGGCGCACCCAAGGGCGTCCTGCAGGTGGTCCACGGTGCCAAGGAGCAGGTTGATACCCTGCTGACCGACCCGGCCATCAAGGCCATTTCCTTTGTCGGCTCTGTCCCGGTTGGCCGTTACATCTACGAAACCGGCACCCGTCACATGAAGCGTGTCCAGAGCTTCGCCGGTGCCAAGAACCACATGGTGATCATGCCGGATGCGGACAAGCAGCAGGTCATCAACGCCCTGGTCGGTGCCTCCGTGGGTGCCGCCGGCCAGCGCTGCATGGCGATTTCAGTCGCGGTATTCGTGGGCGAGGCCCAGCAGTGGATTCCGGAACTGAAAGAAGCCATGGCCAGGGCCCGTCCGGGCGCCTGGAACGACTCCGGTGCCAGCTATGGCCCGATCATCAGCGCCAGGGCGAAGAATCGTATCGAGTCCCTGATTGCCAGCGGTGAGGCCCAGGGTGCCAAGCTGCTGCTGGACGGTCGCGGCTGCACCGTTGACGGCCTGCCGGAGGGCAACTGGGTAGGGCCAACCCTGTTCAGCGAAGTGACGCCGGACATGGACATCTACAAGGAAGAGATTTTCGGACCGGTACTGTCCTGTGTGAACGTGGACAACCTGGGCGAGGCGATCGACCTGATCAACCAGAGCCCATACGGCAACGGTACCTCCATCTTCACCAACCACGGTGGTGCCGCCCGTCGCTTCCAGCATGACATCGACGTGGGTCAGGTGGGCGTGAATATCCCCATCCCGGTGCCCCTGCCGTTCTTCTCCTTCACCGGCTGGAAGGGCTCCTTCTACGGTGACCAGCACGCCTACGGCAAGCAGGCGGTTCGCTTCTATACTGAGACCAAGACGGTAACGTCCCGCTGGTTCTCCAGTGAAGCGACCTCCTCTGAAGCCAACTTCTCCATCCAGCTTCGTTAAAGCGTTGAGGGTGAGGTCTTGGGCCGGAAGCATTTCCGGCCTCTTTTACCCTTTTGACATGACAGGAGCCTGGTAATGGACTTTAACCTGACCGAAGACCAGTTGGCATTCCGGGATGCGGCCCGGGCCTTTGCCGAAAAATCCATGGCCCCCCATGCCGCCAGGTGGGATGAGGAGCACATCTTCCCGGTCGACGTGATGAAAGAAGCCGGCGGGATGGGCTTCATGGGTCTCTACACCCCGGAATCCCTGGGCGGCATGGGACTCTCCCGGCTGGATACCTCGGTGATAGTGGAAGAACTGGCGGCTGCCTGCCCGTCCACCGCCGCCTTTATCACCATTCATAATATGGCGACCTGGATGGTGGCCAGCTTTGCCTCCGATGATCTGAAGCAGGAGATCGTGCCCAAGCTCGCCAGCGGCGAATGGCTGGCCTCCTATTGCCTCACCGAGCCCGGCGCCGGTTCTGATGCAGCCAGCCTGCGTACCAGGGCCGTACGTGATGGCGACAGCTATGTCATCAACGGCAGCAAGATGTTTATCTCCGGCGCTGGCAGTACCGACATCCTGGTACTGATGGCCCGGACAGGCGATGCCGACAGTGGTTCCAGGGGCATTTCCACCTTTGTGATTCCCGCTGATGCTGACGGCGTTTCCTACGGCAAGAACGAGGACAAGATGGGCTGGCATAGCCAGCCGACCCGTCTGGTGAGCCTGGAGAATGTGCGCATTCCCGCCAGTAACCGGGTAGGTGAGGAAGGCGACGGCTTCGCCATCGCCATGAAAGGCCTGGACGGCGGTCGCCTCAACATTGCCACCTGCTCATTGGGCGGCGCTCAGGCTGCACTGTTGCGGGCCCGGAACTACATGCACGAGCGTGAGCAGTTCGGCAAGCCACTGGCGGCGTTTCAGGCCTTGCAATTCAAGCTGGCGGATATGGCCACCAATCTGGTGGCGGCTCGTCAGATGGTGCGCCTCGGCGCCTTCAAGCTCGACAGCGGCGACCCGGAAGCGACCCTGCACTGTGCCATGGCCAAGCGCTTTGCTACTGATGCCTGTTTCGACGTGGTCAATGAGGCACTGCAGTTACATGGCGGCTATGGTTATATCCGGGAATACCCGCTGGAGCGCTATGTTCGCGATCTGCGGGTGCACCAGATTCTGGAAGGTACCAACGAAATCATGCGCCTGATTATTGCCCGCCGGTTGTTGGACGACGGTGTGGCTGAGGCGATTCAGTAGTCGGACATGAAAAGGGGTTCAGAAGAAGGCATTCTTCTGAACCCTTGAACCCCATCCTCAGGAAGGAAAAACAACATGAGCGACCTCATCCAGCTCGAAAAACGCGGGCACATCGCAATCCTGACCATCGACAACCCGCCGGCCAACACCTGGACGGCGGAATCCCTGCAAGCCCTGACCAAAACTATTGAAGAGCTTAACGAAGACCGGCATATCTATGCCCTCGTAGTCACCGGCCAGGGTGAAAAATTCTTCTCCGCCGGTGCCGACCTGAAATCCTTTGCCGACGGTGACAAGGCAAATGCCAACTACATGGGCCAGCTGTTTGGTCAGGCCTTTGCCGCACTGACCGCCTTCCGCGGCGTGTCCATTGCCGCCGTCAATGGCTACGCCATGGGGGGTGGCCTGGAATGCGCCATGGCCTGTGATATCCGCATTGCCGAAGAGCATGCCCGGATGGCGCTGCCCGAGGCCAGTGTGGGCCTGCTGCCCTGCGCCGGCGGCACCCAGAACCTGCCCTGGCTGGTGGGTGAGGGCTGGGCCAAGCGCATGATCCTCTGTGGAGAGCGCGTTGACGCTGACAAGGCCCTGAAAATCGGCCTGGTCGAGGAAGTGGTGCCCACCGGCAAGGGGCTGGAGAAAGCGCTCGAGCTGGCCGAGGGTGCGTGCAAACAGAGCCCGTCTGCCGTTGCCCGCTGCAAGAAGCTGATCATGAGTGCCCGGGATGGCCGCAGCCACAGTGATGGCTGGCGCATGGAGCGGGAACTGTTCGTGGAGCTGTTCTATACCGAAGACCAGCGGGAAGGCGTGAACGCATTCCTTGAAAAGCGCAAACCGCAGTGGAGGAACCGGTGACCGCCGGGGCGAGGACTGTTATGAGCGATCAACCGATTATCTTCGAGGAGTGGAAAACCGCGGACGGCGCCATGATTGCCGTGGCCCGGCTGAACACTCCGAAAAACCTGAACTCACTGTCCATGGACATGATTCACCTGCTCAAGCCCCGGCTCCAGCGTTGGGCGAAGGACCCGCAGGTGTGTGCTGTCTGGCTCGAGGCCGAAGGCGACAAGGCGTTCTGCGCCGGGGGTGATATCGTCTCCCTGTACCGCAGCATGACCGAACCGGGCACAGCCAGTGAGGGCGAACGCTTTTTCACCGAGGAGTATGAACTGGACTACCAGATTCATACCTTCCCGAAACCCCTGATCTGCTGGGGTAACGGTATCGTGATGGGCGGCGGTATCGGACTCATGGTGGGCGCCTCCCATCGGGTGGTGACCGAAAACTCGAAAATGGCCATGCCCGAGGTGAGCATCGGCCTCTATCCCGATGTGGCCGGTGGCTGGTTCCTCAATCGCATGCCGGGGCGAACCGGCCTGTTCCTCGGACTGACCGGAGCCCGGATCAACGGTTCCGATGCGCTGTTTGTGGGCATGGCAGACCGTTTTGTGAAACACAGCCTCAAGAAGCGGGTGATCGAAGCTCTCACTGCGAGTGAGTGGCGCGATAACAATGCCCAGGCCGTGGTTGGCCGGGTGCTCCGCCAGTTCGAGCAGCACAGCCAGGACGACCTGCCTGAGTCTCCGGTTCGGCAGCACTTTGACGAGATCAACCGGGTGACCGATGCCGACTCCCTGGAGCAGGTGGTCAATCAGCTGACCGAGCTGGACAGCCGTGAGGACTGGATGGGTAAGGTCACCAAGGGGCTTGGCAATGCCTCTCCGACATCTCTGGCACTGGTCTGGCGACACCTGCATGACTGCCGGCACGACAGTCTCAAGGAGGTGTTGGACAAGGAACTGGTGCTATCCTGCAACTGCCTGAAGAAGGGTGAGTTTGCCGAAGGTATCCGGGCGCTGCTGATCGACAAGGATCTGCAGCCCCGCTGGCGCTATGCCTCGCTGGAAGAAATCGACAGCGACTGGATCGACGACTTTTTCAACTGAATGCCGGATCGGCCGTGGGGAGTCACGGCCCACTCATCGGAATACAACAACAAGGGGAAGAGATATGGCAAAGATTACATTCATCGGCCTGGGCAACATGGGTGGTCCCATGGCCTCGAACCTGGTCAGGGCCGGTCACGACGTGACGGTGTTCGACCTGTCCAGAGCGGCCGTCGAAGCACTGGTGGAAGAGGGTGCCAAAACGGCGAACACCGCCGAAGCTGCGGCTCAGGGAGCGGAGTGTGTGATCACCATGCTGCCGGCGGGCAAGCATGTGGAAGCGGTCTACCTTGGTGAGGACGGCCTGCTGGCCAGGCTGCCTGCGGAGACGCTGGTTATTGATTCCTCCACCATCGCGCCGGAAACGGCCCGTGGTGTTGCCGAAGCGGCTTCTGAAAAGAACCTGGATTTCATTGATGCTCCGGTTTCCGGCGGTGTCGGTGGTGCCAGGGCCGGCACCCTGACCTTTATCTGCGGCGGTGAGGAAAGCACCTTCAATCGCGCCAGGCCGATCCTCGAGGGCATGGGCAAGAACATCTTCCACGCAGGCCCTCACGGCTCCGGCCAGGTCGCGAAAATCTGCAACAACATGCTGCTCGCGATCCTGATGGCGGGCACCAGCGAGGCACTGGCCCTGGGTGTGCGGAACGGCCTTGACCCTGCCGTGCTTTCAGAGATCATGAAGCAGAGCTCCGGCGGCAACTGGGCGCTGAACGTCTACAATCCCTGGCCGGGTGTGATGGAAGGCGTGCCCGCCTCCCGCGACTACCAGGGCGGCTTCCTGGTCAACCTGATGACCAAGGACCTGGGCCTGGCCTTCGACAACGCGGTCAAGAACCAGGCCTCTATCCCCATGGGCGCCCTGGCCCGCAACCTGTTCCAGCTGCATGCCGGGCAGGGCAACGGCGAGCTTGATTTCTCCAGCATCCAGCGGCTTTACAAGCCCGAGTGACCGGAGAAGGCGACCGGTGAAAACGGGGTCAGAAGAAAGCGTTCTTCAGCCTCCCGGCTCCCGGATTGCGGTGCACCGCCCGTGTCGGTGACAATACCAGGAACGCATCCGGGCCGCCTCCGTCGCCGTCAAGGATTACACCTTCAAAAATCCCGCCTACGCCCTGATGCGCGAGCACAACGCGGGCTCAGCGTGGTCCCGGCGGGTGAGGAACTCCAGTGCGATGAACACGGTCGGGTCAAGGACCGTCTTCCATGGGATCGCTACTCGGAAAACAACGAACACAGCAGTGCCTGGTCAAGAGTCAAACAACCGTTTCAGACACACCAAAGGCAACGAGCACCGCATTATTGGTGGCGAGTATCGTGCGGCCGTTGGCAGTGACTACAGCCTGCACTGGTGCATCCGGGAGATCGCCCGCTGAGGCAAATAATGGATACCCGCAACACGCCCTGACACGCCCGGGAATCTCACCTATCCTGACTGGATACCTAAAATTCAGCAGACCAGGGAGGATTCTCTATCCATGATCCCGAACACCATGAAAGCCATGGTTCTTACCGGTCACGGTGATATCGACAAGCTCGAATATCAAAACGTTCCCACCCCCCGGCCCGGCCCGGGCCAGGTCCTGGTCCAGGTGACGGCAACCGCCAAGAACAACACCGATCGCAAGGCACGGGAAGGGCTCTACCCCACCAAAAAGGGCGAGATGACGTCCTTCAGGATGGGTGGCAAGCCAACCCTGACCTTTCCGCGTATCCAGGGCGCTGATATTGCAGGCCGGGTAGTGGCTGTCGGGGATGGCGTTGATGAGAGCCGCATCGGCGAGCGCGGACTGCTGGATTTCAACATCTACGCCGATGGCCGCCGGGACATCAACCTGACCCCTGACTACTACGGCCACGGCGCCGACGGTGGTTTTGCCGAATACGTCGTGCTGCCCTCGGACCAGTTCCATTATATCCCGAATCCCGAGTTGTCCGATGCGGAGCTGGCGGCCATGGGCATGTGCTCCTACCAGACCGCCATGCACATGCTGACCTCGGCCAATGTCCGGGCCGGGGAGCGGGTTCTGGTTACCGGTGCCAGCGGCGGAGTCGGTACGGCGCTGATCCAGTTGTGCCGGATCCTGGGCGCCATTCCCTACGCGCTCAGCAAAAAGGGCAAGGCAGACGCGCTGGTGGCGCTTGGCGCCGAAGCCGTGCTGGATCGCTCGAACATGGACAGCTTCGAGGAGCGGGTGAAAGAGCAGACCGGAGGCAAGCCCATTGATGCGGTCATGGACCTGGTGGGCGGTGAGATGACCGACCGGTTCATCGACACCATGATCTTCGATATGAACGCCCGCGACACCTACCCACGTCTGAGTATTGCCGGTGCCAGTGGCGGCAATATCAGCGAGATTCTGTGGACCCGCATCTATCTCTACCAGGTACAGATTTACGGGGTCTCCCACGGTACCCGTGAAGAGGCGGAGCAGCTGATGGCCTGGATTCGGGGCGGCCAGCTCAAGCCGGTGCTGCACGGAGCCTTCAGGCTCTCGGATCTGCATCGGGCCGAGGACTACTTTGTTAACCGGGGCAGCAATTATCTCGGCAAGATCGTGATCGTTCCCGACGCGCAATGGGACGAACACGGCAAACCCTATGCCCTGGAGAATGCCTGATGAAGCCGGAGCTCACCATTCAGTTGATGGATACCCATGCCGGCGGTGATGTCAGCCGGATTGTGACCGGTGGCATCGATCTGCTGCCCGGAGACACCGTTCGCGCCCAGATGGAATACCTGCGGGATGACGCCGACGGCCTCCGGAAGCTGTTGCTGGAAGAGCCCTACGGTATCCCGGAGATGTCGGTGGATCTGCTGGTCCCGGCTACTGATCCGCGGGCGGCGGCCGGGTACATTATCATGGAAGTGATGGGTTACCCCATCTACTCCGGTTCCAACACCATCTGCGCCGCCACTGCGGTGCTTGAGGCCGGTATCGTGCCCAAACAGGAGGGCAAGCAGAACTTTATGCTGGAATCGCCGGCCGGCCTGGTCCGGATCGAGGCGACCGTGCACGATGGAGTGGTCGAGGCGATTACCTGTGAGGGGTTGCCCAGCTATATTCACACTTACAAAGCCAGTATCGATGTGCCCTCGCTGGGCAGGGTCACCTACAGTGTTGCCTACAGTGGCGGCTTCTACGCCCTGGTCGACGTGGCCGAGCTGGGCTTCGATCTCACCCTGGACGAAGAGCGCAAACTGGCGGAAGCAGCCCATGCCATCGTCGAGGCGGTCCAGGCGGAGCGTGGTTTCTCCCATTACACCCTGGGGGATGTGGGCCCGCTACCATTCCTGCACTTCATGGGGCCAGAAGAGCACGTGGCGGAAGGCTATTATCGCTCAAGGTCGGCCACCTATGTGCATCCGGGGGTCATCTGCCGCAGCACTACCGGCACTGGCACCTCGGCGCGCCTGGCACTGATGAATTATGAGGGCCGAATTCGGCCAGGTGACAAGCTGGAGACTGTATCCCTCCGGGATACCGGATTCATCGGCGAGTTAACCTCGGTGGAAACCGAGGGCGACTACCAGGTGGTGAAGAACAGCATTACCGGTAAGGGCTATGTGATTGCCCGCTCGGATATCGTGGTGAACTGCGATGATCCGATGGTGGATTGTGACGGCCTCCATCACATCCTGTCAGCCCGCCACAAGGCCAGTATCACGCCAAGGTCCTGATCTCCCGCTCCCGGCCCGTTTGCCGATAACGTGATAGAACGACCGCAAACGGGTTGGTTATTAGTCTAAGGTTTACCTTTACGTAAAGTGAAGCCTGTGTTAAACCTTGGATTCGTGCATTCAGAGATAAAAACAACAGGAGTTCACAATGAGCCTTCCGAACTATACCGATGTGTACAACAAATTCGATGCAGCCGCTCTGGAGGCGGACATCCTGGACGGACGTCTTGATACCGGCTTGAACGTATGCCACGAGATCTGTGACAAATGGGCATCCGACCCTCAGAGGGTAGCTCTGTTCTACGAAACTGCGGACGGTGGCGATGGCACCCTGACGTTCGCGGAACTCAAGACCGCTTCTGCCCGCTTTGCCAACTATCTGAAATCGCAGGGGATCGGCAAGGGTGACCGGGTTGCCGGCCTGCTGCCCCGCGGCCCGGAACTTCTGATCGTGATTGCAGGTGCCCTCCGGGCCGGTGCCGTCTATCAACCTCTGTTTACCGCGTTTGGCTCCGGAGCCATCGAATACCGCCTTGAGCGCGCCGGTACCAGGCTGGTTGTTACTGACCCTGCCAACTACCCGAAACTGACCGAAATCAAGAACTGTGCGCCGGTATTGTGCATCAATGCCAGTGAGACCGGAGCCGATGTCCGGGATTTCGAGGAAACACTGGCCCGGCAGTCGGATCAGTTCGAGCCGGTAATGATCAAGGGCTCTGATCCGTTCCTGCAGATGTTCACCTCCGGTACTGTCGGCAAGGCCAAGGGTGTTGCGGTGCCGGCCAGGGCATTGCTGGCGTTCTATGTTTACATGAAGTACGCCATTGATCTGCGTGAAGACGATGTGTTCTGGAACGTGGCGGACCCGGGCTGGGCGTATGGTCTGTACTACACGGTGGTCGGCCCGCTGATGATGGGGCACGCCACCCACTTCAATCCCGGTGCGTTCACTCCGGAATCCACCTACGACATGATCCGCAAGTACAAGATCACCAACCTGGCGGCGGCACCCACAGCCTATCGTCTGCTCAAGGCCAACGAACAGGTGCTACCGGAAGGGGAGAATCTGGGCCTGCGGGTGTGTAGCAGTGCCGGCGAGCCTTTGAACCCGGAGGTGGTCAACTGGATCAGGAATCGTCATTTCTGTCCGGTCAGGGACCATTACGGTCAGACCGAGACCGGCATGATCTGCTGCAACTTCCATGGTCTCGAGCATCCGGTCCCGGAAGGCTCCATGGGTTATTCCTCACCGGGCCACCGGGTGGTTGCACTTAATGAGAGGAACGAAGAAGTAGGCGAGGGCGAGATCGGTCAGCTGGCCGTGGATGTGAAAGCGTCTCCGCTGTTCCACTTTGACGGCTACACCTGGGGTGAGAAAGATCCGTTCGTGAAAGGCTACTACCTCACCGGTGACATGGTGATCTGCCACGGAGACGGCAGTTTCTCTTTCAGTGGCCGGGACGACGACATCATCACCACCGCCGGTTACCGTGTGGGGCCTGCTGATGTAGAGAGTACTCTGCTTGAGCATGCTGCGGTTGCGGAATCGGGCGTGGTGGCCAAGCCGGACGAGAAGCGGGGGGCTATTATCAAAGCGTACGTGGTCATCAAGAGCGGTCAGGAGCCGGCTGATGAGCAGGCCCTGAAAGACGAGCTCCAGGAGCTGGTTCGCCGTCGTCTGTCGACCCACGCCTTCCCCCGGGAGATCGAATTCGTGGACGAGCTGCCCAAGACCCAGAGCGGAAAGATCCAGCGATTCCTGCTCCGTAACCGTGCCAGGGACGAAGTCGACGCATGATCATCACCTTCGAAGAGCTCCAGGCGTTCCTTGAAGAGCAGTTTCCGCAGGGTGAGGCATTCGGCACCCTGCGGAAACTGGGGGACGGCTGGGCCGAGATGCGGCTGGAGGTGGACGAGGAGCACTTGCGGCCCGGAGGCACTGTCTCCGGGCCGGCCATGATGGGGCTGGCGGATGTGACCATGTACGCCGCCCTGTTGAGCAAGATCGGGTTGGTGCCCCTTGCGGTGACCACCAACCTGAACATCAACTTCCTCAGAAAGCCGGCGGCCCATGCCGCCATCCGGGCCCGCGCCAACCTCCTGAAGGTGGGACGCACCATGGGTGTGGGAGAAGTGTTTGTCTATTCCGAGGGGATGGAAGAGCCGGTGGCGCACTCTACCATGACCTATTCGATTCCTCCGGAAAAATACAGGAATTAGGTATCGAGGTTTACGTATAGCTCACCGCTAATCACCGTATTCACCCAGTCAATGGAAACCGTGGCCTCTGATATCAATTTTAAAGCCATGGTACCGTTCTATCTTGAAACCTGACAACTTATTGCTAACGGCCCGGATACGCATCATGGCGAAGGTGGTTTCTTCAGATCTTCTGGTGGTCAGCGGCGCCCTGGCTGTAAATGAGGCCACTGGTGAGGAAGTTCGCCTGGCGGCTTCCGCCGTGGTCCTGGCCACCGGCGGCATCAACGGTAGCCATGAGCAATGCCGGACCAACTGGCCCTCCGGCCGGCCTCAACCCGCCCGCATGCTGAACGGAGCTCACCCCTACGCGGATGGCCGCATGCACCACTGGGTTGCCGACACACTGGATGGGCAGATCACCCACGCGGGGGAAATGTGGAATTACGCCGCCGGCTTCCCGCATCCATACCCGCACTTTCCGGGGCATGGGCTATCCACCATTCCCTGTAAATCGGCTTTGTGGTTGAACCATCGCGGCGAGCGCATCGGTCCGGAGCCCCTGGTGACCGGTTTCGACACCCACTGGCTGTGCCAGCGAGTGGCCGAGCAGGAAAAACCCTGGACCTGGCACCTGCTCAACTGGCGTATTGCCGTCAGGGAATTTGCCATTTCCGGTGCCGAGCATAACGCCCGTATCCGTGACAAACAGTTCCCCCTGTTCGTGAAAGAATTGCTGCTGGGCAATCACGCGCTGGTTCGTCAGATGCAGCAGGAAAGTCGTGACTTCCTGGTTGCGGATACCCTCGCCGACCTGGCCGGTAAGATGAACGCGCTGACTTGCTCCAACGACATCAGCCCGGAGACACTCCAGGCCACCGTCGATGCCTTCGACGCCAACTTCGCCGCCGGCACCAGTCTGCACAGTGATCCCCAGATCCGAATGATCCGGCACGCCCGGGAATGGAAGCCGGACCGACTGCGTACCTGCAAACCGGCACCTCTGCAGAAACCGGGCGCCGGCCCCTACATCGCCATCCGCATGCAGCTGATCACCCGCAAGAGCCTTGGCGGCCTGCAAACCGACCTGAATAGCCGCGTCCTTAATGGGCAGGGTGCGCCGGTGCAGGGCTTGTACTGCGTGGGCGAGGCCGCGGGGTTTGGCGGCGGTGGTGCCAATGGCAAGCGCTCCCTGGAAGGTACCTTCCTGCCCGGTTGCATCATGACGGCGCGGGCGGCAATTCGCTCGATTGTTTCAGGAGGCTGAGGCCCGCTCATCGCATACCTGCAGGCCCTGCAAGAATGAAAAGATCCTGTAACCCCGAATTCGGAAAGGTTGGAGAACAACAATGACAAACGGCGCACAAGCCCTGATGAAAACCCTGGTGGATGCCGGCGTGGAAGTCTGTTTCAGCAACCCCGGCACCAGCGAAATGCATTTCGTGGCGGCCCTGGACGATGAACCGAAGATGCGTGCCGTGCTCGCCCTGTTCGAAGGGGTTGCCACTGGCGCAGCCGACGGCTATGCCCGCATGGCCGACAAACCCGCCGCCACCCTGTTGCACCTGGGTTGCGGGCTGGGCAACGGCCTGGCCAACCTGCACAACGCCCGGAAGGGTAAGGTGCCCGTGGTGAACATCGTTGGCGACCACGCCACTTACCATGTGAAGTACGACGCCCAACTACAGTCCGATATCGAGACGGTCGCCCGCAACGTGTCCCCGGGTTTCGTACGCACCGCAAAGAGTACGGAAACCCTGTGTCAGGACGCCGCCGAGGCCATCGCTGCGGCCAGAAGTACCCCCGGCCAGGTGGCCACCCTGATTCTGCCAGCCGACGTTTCATGGGGTGAGGGTGGGGTGCCGAGCGCGCCCATAAAGCCTCCGGTTCCGCAGCCTGCGGTGGATACTGTTGTCGAGGAAATCGCCTCCGTCATTCGCTCGGGCAAGAAAGTGGCTCTGCTGATGGGCGGGCGCGCCCTGCGGGAACCGGGCCTGATGGCGGCCGCGAAGCTGGCGGCCCACAGCGGCGTTACCCTGCTGGCAGAAACCTTTCCGACCCGGATGGAGCGGGGTGCCGGACTGCCGTATGTTGAGCGCCTGGCCTACCTGGCCGAACTGGCCATGGTGCAACTGACGGAGTTGGAACACCTGGTCATCGTGGATTCCAAAGCGCCGGTCTCCTTCTTTGCCTACCCGGGCAAGCAAAGTTACCTGGTGCCCGATACCTGCCAGGTGCACACCCTGGCTGCGCCGGACCAGGACGTGACCGCAAGCCTGAACAAGCTCAACGACGCTCTTGGCGCGACGCGAGCCAAGCCGAAGTTGCAGCCCGAACAACGCCCCGGTCGGCCGCGGGGCAAACTCACAGCAGAAAAAGTCTGCAAAGCCGTGGGCCATCTGATACCGGAAAACGCCATCATCGTGGACGAGGGCATCACCTCCAGCCTGATGCTCTCGGTAATGACGGCAGGCGCACCCCGCCACGACATGATCACCCTCACCGGCGGCGCTATCGGCCAGGGCCTGCCCAATGCCGTGGGTGCTGCCGTGGCCTGCCCGGACCGGCCGGTACTGGCCCTGATCGGTGATGGCACCGCCATGTACACCATCCAGGCCCTGTGGACCATGGCCCGGGAGCAGCTGAACGTAACTTCCATCATCTTCAACAACGCCTCCTACTCCGTGCTCAACATCGAACTGGAGCGGGTAGGCGCGGAAGACGCCGGAGAGAAGGCCAAATCCCAGCTGGACCTTGGCCGCCCGGTGATCAACTTCGCGGAAATGGCCAACGGCATGGGTGTTCACGCTGTGCGGGTGTACACCGCCGAGGAAATGGCAAAAGCCCTGGAATACGCCTGGAGAACGACGGGACCACACCTTATTGAAGCTGTGATCCCGGAATCCCTGAGCGGGGTGAAACGCCGGATACTCCCGTGGATGCTGCGCTCCCTGCCGAGCCTGCCGTTATCGGTTTCCAGAGCCTTGAAGCGCAAGCTGGCGCCCTGAGACACGAGATTATCGCATCAACCCCGATGCGCCGCCTCAATGCCGGCTTGAGCACAGGCTCCGGGTCTTGGCGCTCCATAGCGTTGACTCCCTTTTCCGTCAGGGCAGAATCACGAGATGATTGGGTAGTTCATTGCGCTCGTGGGTGGCGGGCACGTGTTCTTTCAGCAATTTGCCACAGGCGGCAATGCAGTCAAGAAATCCTTGCCGGGTCTGCCCCTGCCGCACTTTTGCGGTGAAGTCTGCGACGATACCTTCCCATACCGAGTTGTCCAGCACATCGGCAATGCCTTGATCCACCAGAATCTCTACATAACGTTCCGCTTCCGAGACAAAGATCAGCATACCGGTGCCGCCTTCCGTGTGGTGCAGGTTCTGCTCAAGGAATTGCCGCCGGGCGAGGTTGGACGCCCGCCAGTAGCGCACTTGCCGGGGAATCAGGTGGGTGTTTATGCCCGGCGTCCGGAACAGCAGGCTGAGCAGCACGAACGTGCCCCACTGCACCAGCATCAGCACGTCGGCGCCGAACCAGCTGCCGAAATAGTTGCAAATGCCTGGCACCAGCAGCGCCAGAATGCCGGCCCAGACCAGTGGAATGTAGTTGTAATTATCCGCTTGTGCCGTCAGCACGGTCACCAGTTCGGCGTCGGTTTCCCGTTCCACCTCACTGATGGCGGCAGTAACAACTTCCTGATCGCTTTTGTTTAGTAGTGTCATGATTCGATAATTCTCATTGTCAGGTGAGGGGATTCGGCGTGCGGGGGAGACCCGTGTGGAGCTACCAGCCACCGGAGGCACCGCCGCCGCCGAAGCCACCGCCACCGCCGCCAAAACCGCCACCACCAAAGCCACCGCCACCACGGCCGCCCATGGCACCACCCAGCAGCGCCGCGCCTAACAGGGCAGCGCCCCCGCGGCCACCACGGCCACCGCGACTGCCGATAAAGAACACCACTGCCATCATGATGATGAAGAACAGCGCGACCATGCCGGCCTTTGGTTTTTCCTGGACGGCACCGGTCTGCTGGCCCTGGGCAACCGCCATGGGTTCGCCGCCGAGCACCTGAATCATGGCAGCGGCGCCGTTAACAATACCAGACTGAAAATCCCCCTGACGGAAGGCAGGCGTAATGATGCGATTGATGATGACCGAGGAGTCGGCATCAGTGAGCCGGCCTTCCAGGCCATAGCCCACTTCAATGCGCACTTTCCGTTCCTCCTGCGCCACGATTAGCAGGGCGCCGTTATCCTCTCCCTTCTGGCCAATTCCCCAGTGCCTGCCCAACTGATAGCCGTAATCCTCAATCGGATAACCCTGCAGGTCCGGCAGGGTAACCACCACAACCTGTTCGGTGCTGGCCTGCTCATGGGCCTGGAGCATCTGGCTCAGGCGCGCCTCCACCTCAGGAGACAGCATCTCCGCCCGGTCTACCACCCGGCCAGTCAACTCGGGAAATTCCGGCGTGGACTGGGCCCAGACGGTGGCCGGCAGCAACACCAGTAATGCCAGCAACAGATTCTTGTGGAGCTGGATAACCATCAGAATTCCACCGCGGGCGCTTCATCCGCGTTTTCTGTGGTGGCTTCGAAGTTGGCGCGGGGCTCCAGATCGCTATACAGGAGGCTGTGCCAGATCTTTCCCGGGAAGGTGCGCAGTTCGGTGTTGTACCGCTCCACCGCCTGGATGAAGTCCCGGCGCGCGACGGCAATACGATTCTCCGTGCCTTCAAGCTGAGACTGAAGGGCCAGAAAGTTCTGGTTCGATTTCAGGTCCGGGTAGCGTTCAGATACTGCCATCAGACGACTCAGGGCACTGCTGAGCTCTCCCTGGGCCTGCTGGAATTGCTTCAGCTTCTGGGGATCGTTGAGAATGCTTTCGTCCACCTGGATTGATGTCGCTTTCGAGCGCGCTTCAATCACTGCGGTCAGGGTCTCCTGTTCCTGTGCAGCAAAACCCTTGACGGTTTCGACAAGATTGGGAATCAGGTCGGACCGGCGCTGGTACTGGTTTTCTACCTGGGCCCAGGCTGCGGTGACTCTCTCGTCGTAGGTGGGGATGTTATTGATCCCACAGCCACTGAGAAAAAGAACCAACGCCATGAGCGAGGTCAGCCGCCAGAAATGCCGTTGTTGAAACGGTGTGTGAAGGGTTCCCATCATAAACTTTCCCTGGTGTGGTTGTATGAAGAAGGGCGGTCGCCCGGCTCACGGGCGAAGGCAGCTGAGTTCCCGTAAAAATGGGGGCGAAGCCACTGTTTTCAAGGTGGAGACTCAACCGCCGGCCGGAAGTTAAGCCACAGGAAGTCAAGGATACACAACGCAAGTGACCCTGCTTCGGCAGTCCGGGTGGGACAGCATGCAAAATAGCACGACGCCCGATATTCAGCCAGGCCTGTGCCGTGCCTGAGGGTGGCATTGTTGACCGGGAGCCGGTGCAGTAACCGGGGAAGCCTGACACCGGATCGGGCGGATGCCGGAGGCTGTGGTGCAAGGTGAAAGCTGAGGCTATGGCAGGTCTCAGTCAGGGATGCCCCCTAAATGCCACCAGGCTCCGGTGAACACTGTCGGAATTTTCATTAAATAGTCAGAGTACCTTAATAAAGATCGCACGATAGTGTCATGGATACTCTCTAGCTTTGATCACTCGAAATGCCAGACCTGATAATAGAATAGAGAGGTTATCCCTGATGCTTACTGTCCCATTCAAACAGAAACTCTTGGTCGCCGCGGTGATGGCGGCCCCGCTGCTGCTTTCCGGCTGCGGTGACGACGATGACGACAACGACAACAACAACCTTAATTCCTCCAATTCCTCCAAATCACTCAGCTTCGAGCCGGTGCCGGCACCCACGACAGACGCGGGCAAGCGATTGGTGAATGTGTCCCCGATGGCGAAGGTCAACGGCGAGCAGGTTTCACTGGACTATTATCCCTGGGCTCGTACCGCTCAAGAGTTTGAGACTTTTGATGGAGGTACGATACAATTCGGCGGCCTGATCGACGTCGATGGTGATGAAATCCTGAACGAGGACTCCAGTCAGCTCGTGTCGGATTATCCGGATTTCACCTCCCTGATGGTGGTCAATGACCGTCTCTTTTCCATCACCCAGATGGAAAGTCGTCCGGGTGCCTTCTTCCTGTCGGAGCTGGAACAGGACGATGCGGGTATGCTCAGCGTCAAGTCCATGGAACAGCTGGACCAGTCCGGGATTCGTGGTGGCTGGAATCACTGTGCCGGATCGGTCACACCCTGGAACACGCACCTGGCTTCGGAAGAATATGAGCCGGATGCCAGCGTAGCCGGCTCGGCGGATGCCATGGCTGCCTACTTCAATGGCGATGCCAGCCAGGTGAACCCGTATGACTATGGGTGGAACATCGAAATCGATGTCGATGCCAGTGCCGGCAAGCCCACCACCACCATGGAGAGGCACTACGCCATGGGCCGGCTGGCTTCTGAAATGGGCAAGGTCATGCCCGATGACAAGACCGTCTATATTTCCGATGACGGCACCAACGTGGGCTTTTACATGTTCGTCGCCGATGAGGCCAGAGACCTGTCAGCCGGTACCCTCTATGCCCTGAAGTGGAACCAGACCTCGGCGGAAAACCTGGGTCAGGCGGACATCGAATGGATCAACCTGGGCCATGCTTCGGACAGCGACATCCAGCCTCTGCTGTCCGGTGACGATAAGCTGACCTTTGCGGACCTGTTCGATGTCGCGGATCCGGCGGCCGATGGTACCTGTTCCGACGGTTTCACGTCGATCAATGCCAATGGCGTTGGTGAGGAGTGTCTGAAGCTCAAGCCAGGCATGGAAACGGCGGCTTCACGCCTGGAAACCCGTCGCTATGCTGCCTACCTCGGAGCCACCATGGAATTCCGCAAGGAAGAAGGCGTGACCTTCGATCCGGACCGGAACAAGCTGTACGTCGCCATGTCCGAGATCTGGCGGGGTATGGAGGACAACAAGAAGAACGGTTCGCCAGATACCCAGTATGACATTGGTGGCCCCAACGACATCAGGGTCGAAGCCAACCAGTGTGGTGGTGTCTACCAGTATGATCTGGGGCCCGGCACGGGCATTGACTCCGACTATGTGGCCCGGTCGGTGAGTCTCCTGATCGCCGGTTCCGAGGGTCAGAGTACCGGAAATGAAGCCTATGCAGCAGACAACAGCTGCGACATCGATGCCATCGCCAATCCGGACAATATCACTTACCTGCCGGGTTACGACACACTGGTCATCGGTGAGGACTCGGGCGATGGTCACCAGAACGATGCAGTCTGGGCCTATAATGTGGCGGACAAGTCCCTGACGAGGATCCAGACCTCCCCTTATGGTTCCGAGAACACCTCGGTCGACTGGTACCCCAACATCAACGGATTCGGGTACCTTACCGGCGTGATCCAGCATCCTTATGGTGAGTCGGATCAGGATAAGAACACAGGTAACGGGGAAGCCCGCGCCTACGTTGGCTACTTTGGCCCATTCCCGGCTCTTGACTGATCAAAACGGAGTATCACCCGACCTGAAAAGGAGGCACTCCGGTGCCCCCTTTATTATTATTTATTAGTAACTATTCAGCTCAATTTTCTTCAAAAAAAGCTTGACAGGGTTTTCTTCAAATCCCGAGAATGTCGGCCACACTCGGCGCCTTGCTGTAAAGGCACGCTCAAAGCGCCTGTCATCCTGTCAGCAGCGCTTTAGGCTGGCAAACATCCCCGGGCGAGTCATCCACAAGGAACCTGGCGCAAAACCGCGCTCAGGAGGAAAAAATCGACCTGAAAAAGTCGTGCGATGATAGCCGCATCAAACGACCGGGCTCAGGTTCATGAAGATCCGTAACAGCGATGTCGACGACATTCTGGCAACCGTCAGGCAACAACTCCAGGACGACAAAACGCTGTCGGTGTCGCTGCGCACGACCATTGAATTGCTGATCGCCTTGATCCAGGTCCTGGCCGGGCGACTTGGTACGGACAGTGCCAACAGCAGCAAGCCGCCCTCCCAGGACCCGAACCGTCCCAAAAAGAGTCGCCGCAAAGGTGAGCGCAAGCCGGGTGGTCAGCCCGGCCGGACCGGCAAGACACTTCAACCGTTGGAGGATCCGGATGTGATCCGCGCGGTCACGCTGGATCGCCGCACACTGCCGAAGGGCAGCCAGTTCCGGGTGGTGGGCTACGAGAAGCGCCAGGTCATCGACCTGGATATCAGCCGCTTCGTTACCGAGTACCAGGCTGAGATTCTGGAAAACGCACAGGGCCAGCGCTTCGTGGCACCGTTTCCGGACGGCGTCGACCGTCCGGTGCAGTACGGCCCGAGCGTGAAGGCGCATGCGGTCTATCTGTCCCAGTATCAGCTGTTGCCCTATGAACGGATTCGCGAGTACTTCGAAGACCAGGCCGGCATCCCGCTGAGCGCGGGATCGCTGTTCAACTTCAACCAGGAAGCCTTTGAGCGGACGGCTGGCTTTGAACACTGGGTCAAGGACCGCCTGGCCGAGTCGGAGCGGATCCATGCCGATGAAACCGGCATCAACATCGGGGGCAAACGTCACTGGCTGCACTGTGCCTCGAACGACCACCTGACCTGGTTGGCGCCCCATGAAAAGCGGGGCCAACAGGCGATGGATGAGGTGGGGATCCTGCCTCGTTTCCAGGGCGTGCTCTGCCATGATCACTGGAAGCCGTATTACCGCTATGAGTGCCAGCACGCC
>JAXHVJ010000026.1:0-37439 GCA_034189235.1 Pseudomonadota bacterium | reverse complement strand
TGATTCTATTGATGGGATGGTACCCCCGGCAGGACTCGAACCTGCTACCTGCCCCTTAGGAGGGGGCCGCTCTATCCAGATGAGCTACGGGGGCAAATCTGCGAGAAGGCCGGTATGATAACGGGCGAAAGCTTGTGGCTCAAGGTGTTGGTTTGCTGAGTGGTGTTCCGGGAGTGTGATTTTGTCCGAGCCGTTGTCGTTAAGCGTGATCGTTCCGGTCTGGAAAGAGGCTGGAACCATCGTTGAAACCCTGCAGGCGCTTCAGCGGCTGCGCGGGTCTGGCCATGAGGTGATCGTGGCGGATGCGGGCAGTCCGGATGGGACTGCAGAGCTTGCCCGCCCCTGGTGTGACAGGGTGGTGGCCTCTGGCAAGGGCAGAGCGCTGCAGATGAATGCCGGGGCTGGAGTGGCCCGGGGTAACGTGCTGCTGTTTCTCCACGCCGACACCCGCCTGCCGGAGCCGGCCCTTGCAGAACTTGAGAGTTTCTTCCGGAGCCGTTTCGGCTGGGGCCGTTTCGATGTGGCTCTGAGTGCCTGCCGCCCGATCTTCCGGGTGATCGCCTGGTTTATGAACCGTCGCTCCCGCCTGACCGGAATCTGTACCGGCGATCAGGGCATGTTTGTGCGTCGGGCTGTGTTCGAGGCCCTGGGAGGGTTCCGCGAAATTCCCTTGATGGAAGATGTGGAGTTCTCCCGGCGGTTGCGCCTGGTGTCCCGCCCCTGGTGTATTACCCAGCCGGTGGTCACCGACAGCCGGCGCTGGGAACAGAATGGTCCCTGGCGTACTATTATGCTGATGTGGCGATTGCGTTGGCGTTACTGGCGTGGCGAATCGCCGGAATCCCTGGCGAAGGCCTATCGATCGGATGTCCGAAATGCCTCTGAGTAATCCTTCCTCGGCTGTTTTTCTCCAGTTTGCCAGGTGGCCCGAAGCGGGTAAGGTCAAGACCAGGCTGATGCCGGAGTTGGGCCCGCTGGGGGCGCTCGAGGCCCACATCCGGCTGACCCTGAAGGTGCTCGATAACCTGTGCGCCACCGGTTATCCGGTCGAGCTCTGGTGGGACCGGGAGGTGAGCGAACCGACCGACGAGGCCTTGCCCATTCTCGAAGAGGTGGAAGGCGCAGGACTGATTCAGATGGCGCAACACGGCAGCAGTCTCGGTGAACGAATGGAGGCTGCATTGCGCCAATCCTTACAAGAGTATGACCGGGCCCTGATCGTTGGCAGTGATTGCCCGTCGGTGGATCCGGACTATGCCCGGCATGCCGTGGGGTGCCTGGCGGATCATGACGTGGTGCTGGGCCCCTCCGACGATGGCGGGTACGTGTTGATCGGCGCTTCCCGGGTAGTCGAGGGCATGCTGGATGATATCGGGTGGGGAACGCCGGAAGTGCTGAAGCAGACTTGCAAACGACTCGAAAAAGCGGGGCTCAGCTATTTCCTGCTGGAGCCCCGCTGGGATGTGGACGAGCCCGGGGACTGGGCCCGTTTCCTGGGTACCTCCTGACGCTGTCAGCTGGCCGGTACCGGCGGCAGTACGGTGAGTGTACCCAGGGCACGGTCGGCCTCAAGGCCGTTGCCCCCGGTGACTACCCGCAGCGCCTGGTCTCTTTCCAGTACGGACTCGCGGAAGATGTCCAGCAGTTCCTGCCTTGTGACGTTTTTCACGGCCCTGGCAAGCTGCTCCCGTGAGTTGAAGCTTGCCATACCACGGTCGATCTCTTGCCAGTAACGGCTCGATATGTCACCCAATTGCCGGTCCTGCTCCAGCAGCTTGCTGACCACGGCCTGCTTTTCCCGATCCAGCCGCTCCTCGCTCAGGCCGGCCAGCACGTCCTCGAAGCTTTGTGAAAACTCCCTTACCGCCCGATCAATCTCGGTTTGTGATGCCGAGGGTGATTGCACCACAAATCCCAACGCCGGCGTTTCCAGCATTTCGAACGGGGTGGCATACACGATGTATCCCAACTGACGGTTGGTACGGATTTCCTCGTAGAACGGGCTGCTGATGATCTGCCCCAGCAAGCGATAGCGGGCTCGCTCCGCGAAGCTGGTGTTATCCCCCTGCATGTAGAGGGTGTAGCCGGTATCCGGGTGATCCACAACCAGCGAAACCAGGATCTCTTCCCCGGGCAGTTGGCGCACCTGGCTGCGGGGGACTTCGGCAAGCCGGCTGTCATCCAGCACAATCGCCTCCACCTGCCTGGCCAGGTTCAGGGCATAGGATTCGGTGACATTGCCATGGGCCAGCATGACCGGGTCAACCTCAGTCAGCAGGTTTCGGGCAAAGGAGCGCAGCTCGTCCAGAGTGATCTCCCGGGCAGCGGCCAGTTTCTCATCGGTGCTCCAGGCGCCTTCGATCAGGGCGGTCTGGACAAACTCGGAGGTCTGTTCGACCGGGCGGTTCTTGGCCTGGTTCTGCAGGTTGTCGATCAGGTTCTGACGGGCAATCCGGAACCGCTGTTCGGTCAGCAGCGGATCACCGACCTGGAACAGAATGCGGTTGAGCAGGGTATGGAGTTTGTCGTTGTAGCCGCCCACGCGGATGGTGATGCCCCGCAGGTGGGTGTAGACGCTGTAATCCAGGCCCGCGAGGCTGGCGGCATAGGAGGAGGCGCTCAGGTTGCTGTTGACCACATCCACCAGGACCCTGGTCAGCACGGTACTGCGGGCACTGGCCCTGGCGGCTGGCGTGCGCAGGCTGACGAAGACGTTGGCCTTGGGTGTGCCGAACCGCGTATCCCGGGCAAACCAGATTTCCATCCCGTCCTGGCTGCCCAGTTGCACAGGGTGCGCCATGTTGCCCCCGGCAACCAGCCCAAGGTCTTCAGGAATGAAGGGGTTGGGTTCAGGCAGGGCAAGCTGGGCGGCCAACTGTTCAGGCGCGCCGGTGGTGATGTCCGATGGCGAGAGCCCGGTCATTTGCCAGGCGGCGCCGTACCACTGGGTGGTGTTCGGCTCTTTCAGTTCCGGCTCCGGGGCCAGCACGAAGACTATGAGGTTGTCCGGAGTCAGCCGGTCCAGAATGTCGCGGTACTGCTCAGGCGCATACCGTTCCATCAGCCAGGGCGCACTCAGGATATCTTCGGCCGGATAGTGCTGGAGCTGGCGGGCAAGGCGCATGGCCTCGTGCAGTGGCTCCCCCTGCTCCCGGAAGCGGAAATCGATGGTGGCCAGCTGCTGCATTTCCCGGAAGCGGTCTTCGCCGATACCGGACCGGCGTATCCGCTCGATGTAGTCGAATACCAGCGGCAGGATCTCATCCTGGCGCTCGAGGCCCTCGGGCGTCAGCGCCATGTTGATTTCCAGGGTCGCATTTTCGCCGGTGTCCATGCCCAGCCCGGCGGAGAGGCTGTCGGTCAGTCCGGCGCGTTTGAGCACATCGAACAGGCTGCCAGGGCCTTCATGGCCCAGCAGGTTGGCAATATAGCTTGCCGGCTTGGTCCGGTAGTTTTCCTGCTGGGAGGGAATCGGGAAGCTCAGGGTCAGGCGGCGGACATCCTTGATGGCATCCACGGTGACCTTCGCTGGCAGGTTATCGCTCCGGAAAATGGGTTCCGGATGCTTTTTCTGCTCGAGGTTCCGGTTCTCGATGGCGCTGAATCGAGGCCGAATCAGGGCCTCGAGCTCGTCCAGTGACTGGGGCCCATAGACCGAGAGCGTCATCAGGTTGGCGGAGTAGTGATCTTCCCAGAACCGGACCAGGTCCGGGCGCAGGGGGTTTTCTTCGGTATTTTCCAGGGTGCTCAGATTGCCCACGGCAAACTGGCTGAAGGCATGATCCGGATTGGCCACGGCTTTTTTCACGGAGTAAAAGCGTCGGCCATCCTCTTTCTGGCCGGCGCTGAATTCCGAGTGCACCGCGTTGCGTTCCCGGTCCACCAGTTCCGGTGTGAAAAGCGGAGCAGAGAACTGCTGGGCGAAACGGTCCAGGGCGGGCTCCAGGAACTGCGCCTGCACGTCGAAGAAGTAGTTGGTGTTCTGGAAGCCGGTGAAAGCATTGTGACTGCCGCCATGGCTCTTGATGAACTGCTGGTATTCGCCGGGCTTCGGGTACTTCTCGGTGCCCAGGAACAGCATATGCTCCAGGAAGTGGGCGAGGCCCTCGCGTCCCTTCGGGTCATCGCCGCTACCCACGGCAACATTCAGCGATGCTGCTGCCTTGTCCGCCGCCGGGTCGGAAACCAGAATTGCCCTCAGACCATTCTCCAGCTCCAGGTATCGGTACTGGTTATCGTCGTTCGGGCTTTTGCGGATGTCGCCTGCGGCCAGGGCAAGGCTGCCAAGCAGTAACAGCGCCAGGCAGGACAATACTCGAATGTATGGGCGGATCGGCTGTCCGTGAGTCATAGGGCCTCTGCGGTCTGTGAATACGGTGGATTCAGTGAATCAGCGCGTTGCGGGTAGCCTCGGGCTGCTGATCCAGGGTTTTACGAGCCAGATCGGCTGCCTTCTCCCCGTCCAACTGACCCGATGCAATCCGCTCAAGCACGGTGGCCATGATGGCGACGGACTGACGGTATTCGGAAAACTCGGCCTGGAACGCCTGGTCGATGGCCTGGTACACCGCCTGGATTTTTTCCTCCCGGGAGCCGGAGTTGGCGGCGGTATCGTTGATGGCCTTCAGGCATGCCCGGGCGATGGCGATGTAGCGTTCAGCATTCGGGTTGTCTTTTTGCATAGATGTGGTTTTGAGGGAACCTTGTTGACTGTGAGATGAAATGACGCCGGAAAGCGCAATAAGTTCCTGATTATGGCATTGCCGGCCGTGGGCGCGAAGCACTTCTCCCTCACGTTTTCTCCATTGCAGCGGCGGGCCTGTTAAAGAGTACCTTCTAAAAAGTGCCTTCTAAAGAGTACCTTCCCGCGAGGCCGGCCAAGCTCTGAAAGCTCCGAAGACAGAGGCATGCGCATCGACTCCCGGTGCTGCATGTCCTCGTGCCGAAGATGGGCAGGGCGTTATTGCTCGGAGATATCCACCGGAGGCGGTGGATAACCGCCCAGTTCCTTCCATCGATTGACAATGCCGCAGAACAGGTCGGCGGTTCTCTCGGCGTCATAGGCGGCCGAGTGGGCTTCCTTGCTGCTGAACGGGATACCGGCCAGCTTGCAGGCCTGGGCCAGCACCGTGTGGCCATAGGCCAGGCCCGCCAGGGTGGCGGTGTCGAACGTGGAGAACGGGTGGAACGGGTTGCGCTTGATGTCGGCGCGCATGGTGGCGGCGAATATGAAATTGTGATCGAAGGTGGCATTGTGGCCCACCAACACCGCCCGCTTGCAGTCATGGGCTTTCACCGCCTTGCGGATCGGGCTGAAAATTTCGCTCAGGCCCTCACGCTCGGGCACCGCTTCGCGGCTGGAATCCCAGGGGTCGATGCCGGTAAAGTCCAGGGCAGACTGCTCGAGATTGGCGCCCTCAAACGGGTCGATTTGCTGCACGTGGGTCTCGCTCCGGCGCAACCATCCGTCGTCATCCATGGTCAGCAGCACAGCCGCCACTTCCAGCAAGGCATCCCGCTCGGGGTTGAAGCCGGCGGTCTCCACATCGACCACCACGGGCAGGAAGCCACGGAAGCGTTTGGACATGGGATGCGGTTCTTTGTTTTCGTCTGTCACTCGAACTCCGGTTGTCGACAGTGTGTATATGCGGCGTAACAGATTACGCCATTTGCCAGTTAACGGTTTCACCGGTTTTCAGGGGCACAATGGAGCCTTCTGCCAGGGGCAGTTGCTCGGGCATGGTCCAGGGCTTGCGCACCAGGGTGATGGTGTCCTGGTTACGGGGCAGGCCGTAGAAGTCGGCACCGTTATGGCTGGCGAAGGCTTCGAACTTGTCCAGGATGCCCAGTTCCTCGAAGATTTCCGCGTACAGGCCAATCGCGCCGAAGGCAGAGTAGCAGCCGGCACAGCCGCAGGCGGCTTCTTTCCTGTCCCTGGCGTGGGGGGCGGAATCGGTGCCCAGGAAGAAGCGCCTGTCGCCGCTGGCCACTGCGTTGCGCAGGGCCTGCTGGTGAAGGTTGCGCTTGAGGATGGGCAGGCAGTACAGGTGAGGGCGGATGCCGCCAACCAGCATGTGGTTGCGGTTGTACATCAGGTGTTGGGGCGTCAGTGTCGCGCCGAGGTTGTCACCCTTGTAGTCACGGACAAAGTTTGCGGAATCGGTGGTGGTGATGTGTTCGAGCACCACCTTCAGGCCCGGGAAGGCCTTGAGTGTCGGTGCCAGCACTCGCTCCAGGAACACTTTCTCCCGGTCGAAGATATCGATGTCCGCATCGGTGACTTCGCCATGGACCAGCAACAGCATGCCGCAGTCAGCCATCGCTTCGAGTACCGGGTAGATGTTGCGGATGTCCTTTACCCCGGAAGCAGAGTTGGTAGTGGCGCCGGCCGGGTAGAGTTTGGCGGCGATGACGCCGGCACTTTTGGCTTCCCGGATCATCTCCGGTGTGGTGGCTTCGGTCAGGTACAGGGTCATCAGCGGTTCGAAGTCGGTGCCGCTGGCTGCTGCCAGGATGCGTTCGCGGTAGGCGGTTGCGTCGGCTGCCGTCACGACCGGGGGCACCAGGTTGGGCATGATGATGGCCCGGCCGAAACAGGCGGCGGTGGCCGGGACCACGTCCTTGAGGATATCCCCGTCGCGGACGTGCAGGTGCCAGTCGTCCGGGCGGGTGATGGTCAGCTGTTCTGTCATGGCTGCTTTCCGGGAGGCCTGAAAATTTGCCGAATTATATCAGAAGGTGAACAGCGTTGTTGCTCGTCCTCCCGGGGAAGCCGTGGATCAGTAGACGGAGTTCAGAACTTCCAGGTGCGCGACCACGCTCTCGGCCAGCGCCCTGAGGTGGTAGCCCCCCTCCAGCGTGGAGATGACCCGGTCGTTGGAGTAGTCGTTGGCAACGCTGGTGATCATCTCGGTGAGCCAGCGGAAGTCTTCGGTCTCCAGGTTCAGCTCCGCCATCGGGTCCAGCTTGTGGGCATCGAAGCCGGCGGAGATCAGGATGACCTGCGGTTTGAAGTCCTGCAGTTTTTTGAGCCAGACGGCCTCAACGGTTTTCCGGTACTCGGCTGAGGAGCAGCCTGCCTCGATCGGGGCGTTGACGATGTTTGGCGCCTGGCGGTGTACATGGGAGTGGGGATAGAAAGGGTGCTGGAAACTGGAGCACATGAGAATGCGCTCGTCGCCGCCCACGATGTCTGCGGTACCGTTGCCCTGGTGCACATCGAAATCGACAATGGCCACCCGGTTCAGGTGGTGAAAGTTCAGCGCCCGCATGGCCGCCAGCGCAATGTTGTTGTAAAAGCAGAAGCCCATGGATTTGGCGCGCTCGGCGTGATGGCCGGGAGGTCGGGCGCAGACAAAGGCATTGGTAACCTGGCTGCTCATCACCATGTCGACCGCCTGGACATTGGCACCGGCGGCGAGCCGGGCGGCCCGCAGGGTATCGGGCATCATCGCGGTATCCGGGTCGGTAAAGACACGGCCGTGGGTGGGCTCCATCAGTTCCAGCTGTTGCAGGTATTTTTCCGGGTGCACGGCCAGCAGTTGATCACGGGTAACCTCTTCGGGCCGAACCCAGTCCAGATCCCGCTCCAGGTGCGTGTCTGCCAGGTAGGCGAGGATCGAGGAAATACGCTCAGGGGATTCCGGATGGTCCGGGCCCATGTCGTGTTTCATGCAGTCGTCGTGGGAAAAGAATGCCGTGGTCATACGTCTCTGTTCGTCCGGGGTATGCTTGTATTTTCACCAATGTTATCAGGGAAAACCGCAGCCCGTCGCATTTCTTTGGTCTTATAGGGGTGATAGTCGTTTTACATCAATACCGGAAAGCCTAAGATAAGGTATACACAGATAAGTAACCTGTTTTATTGATGTTATCGCCTGAACCGGCCCGGCGGGGCTGATCTGAGGAGACCGCTTTGAGCACCCGTTACCTGGAAAGCCTTTTCAACCCGAATTCTATCGCTGTGATTGGCGCCTCCGAGCGCGCAGACAACCTCGGTGGCATGGTCTTGCGGAACCTTCTCGGTGGCGGCTACCCCACGGAAAAGCTGCTGGTGGTCAACCAGAGTGGTTACGACAACGTCCACGGCGTGACTTGTGTGCCCAATGTAGTCAGAATGGACTTCACGCCGGACCTGGCCATTATCTGTACCCCGCCCGATACCGTCGCGAAAACCATCAAGCGCCTGGGCAAGGCAGGAGTGCGAACCGCCATCGTGATGACCGGTGGTATGTCCCGAACCCACAGCAAGACCGGGCAGCCATTGATGTACTCTGTTCGCGAGGCCGCAAGGGAGACCGGTATCCGTGTGCTCGGGCCGAACACCATCGGCCTCATGGTGCCGGCTCGGAGCCTGAACGCTACCTACGCCCACATGGGAGCCATTCCCGGGCGTGTGGCGTTTGTCGGCCAGAGCGGCGCGATTGCCAGTTCGGTGCTGGACTGGGCCTTTGCCCGGGGTGTCGGGTTCTCCTATTTCCTGACCCTGGGTGATGGCATGGACATCGATCATGATGACCTGATCGATTATCTGGCCCAGGACACCCAGACCCGCGCCATCCTGCTGCACATCGAGAACGTGCCCAACCCCCGGCGTTTTATGTCGGCGGTGCGGGTGGCTTCCCGCACCAAACCGGTGATTGCGGTCAAATCCGGCCGGGTGCCCGAATCGGAATGGTTCCATCACGAGTTGCCCGCCGGTCTCAAGCGCAGCGATCCCATCTACGATGCCATGCTGCAGCGGGCCGGTGTGTTGCGGGTGGATGGCCTGGGGCAGATGTTTGATGCCCTGGAAACCCTGACCCGCATGCGCCCGTTGCGCCGGGAGTCCCTGGCGATTATGGCCAACGGCGTCGGCCCGGGTGTGCTGGCGGTGGACCGGTTGGCGGACCTGGGGGGCGAGCTGGCGAAGTTGTCTGAGCAGACCATTGAAGCCCTGGCCGAATTGCTGCCCCCGTACTGGACCCGCAAGAATCCTATCGACCTGAACTACGACGCCTCTCCGGAACTTTACGCCCAGGCCATCAAGGTCCTGGCCAGGGACCCGGAGGTGGCCAACGTGCTGGTCATGTACGCTCCCAGCCTGACCGAAGACAGCCTGCAGATCGCCGATGCAGTGGTGCAGGCCTCGAAGGGAACCCGCCTGAACGTATTCACCTGCTGGCTGGGCCAGAGTACGGTGATGGAGTCACGGGAGGAATTCTACCGGGCGGGGATTCCGTCGTTCTTCAATCCGGAGAAGGCGGTGATGGCGTTCATGCAGCATGTCCGGCACCAACGCGTCCAGCGTCTGCTGACCGAGACCCCGGAGTCCTTTACCGACCATTTTGCTGACCGGGCCCGGCCCCGGCGCCTGGTGGCCAATGCCCTGCGCTTGGGGCGGATGCATCTGTCCAACCGGGAAGCCCGGGAAGTGATCCGGGATTACGGCATCAACACCATCGACACCATCTATTGTGATGATATCGAAGAGGTGCTGGAAGCCTTTGCGGTGGAACGCCGGCCGGTGGATATCACCATTGTGCACGAGCAGACCTGCCATCCGTTCCTGGATCTGAGCCCCGCCCAGCGCCGCTACAAGGGCACGGTGAAGAAGCTCAACAGCGAAGCGGCGATCATGGACTCCTGTCGCTTCCTGATGGAGGAGCACCAGAAACATTTTCCCGAAAGCGGGTTCCTGGGCTTTGCCGTCCAGCGTTCCTACCAGCATGTGGGCGGGGTGGAATTCAGTGTGGGTATTACCCGGGATTCCAAATTCGGGCCGCTGGTGGTGTGTGGGGCCTCGGGCGCCCAGATCAACGTGATGACCGACCGGCAAATTGCACTGCCACCGCTGAACATGGTGCTGGCCCGGGAGCTGCTACGCCGTACTTACATGTACAAGCTGCTGAAGGAGCACAGCCTGAAGCCGGAGGAGGACATCCGGGCGGTGTCCGAAACCCTGGTAACCCTGTCCCGGATCGTGATCGACATTCCCGAGATCAAGGGGCTGGAGATCTCGCCGCTGTTGTTCAACGAGAGCGGGGCGGTGGCGGTCAACATCGCGATCAATCTGGATGATACTCCGGGCAGACCGATCATTCAGCCCTATCCCCGGGAGCTGGAAGAGTGGATTGTGCTACCCAAATCCGGCCGCCGGGTGATCATACGGCCGGTGCTGGCGGAAGACGAGCCCGCGCACCGGGAGTTTCACGAGCACCAGTCGCCGGAATCGATTCGCTACCGGTTCTTCCAGTACCGCAAGCACTTCTCCCGGGAAGATGTGGCCCAGATGGTCCAGATTGACTACGACCGGGAAATGGTGTTCGTCGCCAATGCGCCGCGGGAAGATGGCGAAGGCGAGGAAACCCTGGGCACCGTGCGCACCTGGACCGATGCCGACAACCTGCGTTGCGAGTTCGCGGTAATGGTGGATGACAAGATGAAAGGCGAAGGCCTGGGTATGGCACTGATGCAGAAGATGATCGACTACTGTCGCGCCCGGGGCACCGTGGAGATGGTCGGCAACGTGCTGCCCGACAACCGGCCGATGCTGCAGTTGGCGGAGCACCTGGGCTTCGAGATCAAGTACAACACGGAAGAAGAGGTGATGGATCTTCGGCTGGTGTTGAACGAGCCGGAGAAGGATTGGCAGAAGGAGCGGTTAAAGAAGCGCGGGGCGCATCTTTAACCGGGGTCAGGTGAAAGCCTTCATCTGACCCCGTGTTCACACTTCACTCTTCGACAATCGCCGAGCGATCCTCGCCGCCGAGCGCTTCCAGCAGCCCCGGAATCATCCGCGACAGCTCCAGCGTCATCAGGCTGAAGGCGGCATCAAACCTGGCCACGGCATCATCGGCGTCAATATCATCCAGCTGCTCCTGCAGGGTCTCGCCGAACTTCAGGCGGCGGATTCCCAGCTCCTCGTCGAGCACGAAGGAGACGTTGTCGTCCCAGGTGACGGCAAGTTTGGTGACCTGCATGCCGGCTTCCAGGTGGTTGCGGATTTCGTCGGCTTTCAGGTCCAGGCCTTTGCAGCGCACCACACCGCCATCCTCGGAGGGATCCTTCAGTTCGCACTCGCTACCCAGGGCAATGCTGGCAGGCAGGTCGATGGTTTCGTTCAGCCAGCCGGTAAAGGTGAAGGCGGGTGACTGCTCCACGGCGGGCGGGCGAACCGGCAGGGAGCCCAGGCTCTTGCGCAGGGTAGAGGCCAGATCTTCCGCCTGTCCGGCAGATCCTGCATCCACCACCAGAACGCCGTCCCGGGGTGCCAGATAGGCGTAGCAGCGGCGGTTTTTGGAAAATGCCCGGGGCAACATCTCCAGCATCACCTGTTCCTTGATTTCGTCCTTCTCCTTGCGACGCACCTTGCGGCCCTGCTCGATTTCAATGGCTTCGGCCCGTTCTTCCACGGCTTCCTTCACCACCGGGCCCGGCAGGATCTTCTCTTCCTTGCGCAGGGAAATCAGGTGATAGCCATCGGTGCTGTGCACCAACTGCTCGCCATGCCTGCCCAGCGGCGCCACCCAACCCTGACGGCTGGTTTCCTGGGGACCGCAGGGTTTGAAGGCGTCGGCCTGCAGCTTCTCCTCCAGCTCTTCAGGGGAGATATCAAACGGCTTGGTGAAACGGAATACACGGGCGTTACGAAACCACATCAGGTTCGGTCCTTGCTCTTGATTTGAATCGGTGATGGTTCGAAAAGGGGGAAGGATGATACGGCTACCGGATGGTGGCCGTAAAGTGACGGGTATAACGCTATATTTGCATGATCTCGACCAGCACCGTCTTGATGATAAAGCCCACCACGCCGGCTCCGAGTACGGTAAACAGGGCCATGGTGCCAAATCGGCCGGCCTGGGATTTCTTGGCGAGATCCCAGACGATGAAACCCATCCAGACAATCAGGCCGGTCAGAAACACCAGCATGGCGACCTGAGAAAAGACTGCTTCGTTCATTGATTACTCCGATAACAACTGAAATTACTGTTCGTCGCGCAGGAAAACCCAGTTGTTCTTGTCGGACTGGTCTTCGCTGAAATAGTAGCCTTCGAGGTTGAACCCCCTGAGGTCGTCGGCCTCGGTGATGCGATTCCGGATCGCATAGCGGCACATCAGGCCCCGGGCTTTCTTGGCGTAGAAGCTGATCATCTTGTACTGGCCGTTTTTCCAGTCCTTGAACCGGGGCGTAATGAGCCGGCCGTCGAGATCCTTCTTCTTCACACTCTTGAAGTACTCGTTGGAGGCCAGGTTCACCAGCACGCCGTCATCCTCGGCCAGCAGGCGATTGATACCTTCGGTGATCTTGTTGCCCCAGAAGGCATAGAGATCCTTGCCACGGTTGTTCTCGAGCCTTGTGCCCATCTCCAGCCGGTAGGGCTGCATGAGGTCCAGCGGGCGAAGAATACCATAGAGGCCGGAGAGCATACGCAGGTGTTTTTGGGCGAAGGTGAAATCCCCTTCGCTGAAGCTTTCGGCGTCGAGGCCGGTATACACGTCACCCTTGAACGCGAGAATGGCCTGGCGGGCATTCTCCGGCGTGAACGGCGTGTGCCAGGTCCGGAAGCGCTCGGCGTTGAGCTGGCCCAGCTTGTCACTGATGCTCATCAGGTTGCTGATCTGGTGTGGCTCCAGTTCCTTGAGCTGGTCGACCAGTTCGCAGGCATCGTCCAGGAAGTCCGGCTGGGTGTAGCTTTCCGTTGCCAGCGGGCTCTCATAGTCCAGCGTCTTGGCAGGGGAGATAACCATCAACATGTCAGGAAATCCTCATTGCAGAAAGGTCAGTAACTGGTCCCTGGTAAATGGCCAGTCCAGCTCCGCACCGGTGTCGTTACGGCGCAGCACCGGAATCCGGGTGCCGTAACGTTCAACCAGTTCTTCAGACCGGGCGATGTCCACCACGTCCACCGGAACCGGTTCCGGCATCGGTGTGTTCACCAGCAGGGCTTCTGCCAGTTCGCACAGGTGGCACCGGGATGTGGTGTAAAAGTACAGTTCCATTATTTCTTGGGCTGCGCGTCCAGTTGTTGGCCGTTGATGCCCCGGCTGTCCTTGCCCATCAGGTACAGGTAGACAGGCATCAGGTCTTCCGGCGCGGGATTCTGCTGCGGGTTTTCCGCAGGGTAGGCCTTGGCGCGCATATTGGTCCGGGTGGCGCCCGGATTCAGACTGTTGACGCGAATATTGTGGCGCTCATCGTCCAGTTCGTCGGCCAGCAGCTGGCTCAGGCCCTCGACGGCGAACTTGGAGACGGCGTAGGCACCCCAGTAGGCCCTGGCCTTTCGGCCCACGCCGGAGGAGGTGAAAATCACCGAGGCATCGCCGGACTGGCGCAGCAGCGGAATCATGGCACGGCTGAGCAGAAACGGCGCTGTGGCGTTCACATGCATCACCTTGTTCCACATCTCCGGATCGTACAGTTCTACCGGGCTGCGGTTACCCAGGATGGCAGCGTTGTGCAGCAGGCCATCCAGCCGGCCGAAATTGTCTTCGATGGTCATCGCCAGCTCTTCGTAATCCTTTACCGCCGCGCCTTCGAAATTCATCGGCACGATGGCCGGCTTGGGATGCCCGGCGGCCTCGATCTCGTCGTAGACCTCCTCAAGCTTTGACACGGTACGACCCATCAGGATCACGGTGGCGCCATGGGCGGCATAGGCCTTGGCGGCGGCACGTCCGATTCCGCTGCCGGCACCCGTTACCATCACGATGCGGTCCTGCAGAAGATCGGCGGGTGCTTGGTAATCTTGCATACCTGTCTCCGTTTCAGGTTGTTGCCGGTCTGTATGCCGGATACGGATTCATTTGAGGTGCTATTGTAACAGCTTTACCAGATCGCTGACGGTATCGGCTATATGGTCGGCTTGCCATAAATCAACCGTCTCCGGCTTCTCGATATAGCCATAGCGTACCGCAATGGTCCGCATGCCGGCGTTGCGACCGGCCTCGATATCCCTTTCGTGGTCACCCACGTAAATGGCGGTCTGCGGCTGTGCACCAATCTGCGTGCAGGCCAGGAACAGGGCTTCCGGATGGGGTTTGCGTTGGGCCACGTGGTCCGGGCAGACCACCGCGGCGCAGCGTTGGGCCAGGCCAAGGGCCTCCACCAGCGGAGCGGCAAAGCGCACCGGCTTGTTGGTGACAATGCCCCAGGGAATGTCCCGCTCTTCAAGACTGCGCAGGAGTTCGTCCATTCCCTCGAACAGGGTGGTTTCAACGGCGACGCCGGCCTCGTACAGATCCAGGAAGGCTGTGTGCTTTTCCGTGTACTCCGGGTGTTCCGGTTCCAGCCCGAAGCCCACCCGTATCATGGCCCGGGCGCCGTCGGAGACGGAGCGGCGGATCCGTTCCGGAGGCAGCGGCGCCAGACCGTGCTGTTCCCGCAGCTGGTTCAGGCAGCGGATGAAATCCGGTGCCGTGTCGATCAGGGTGCCGTCGAGGTCGAACAGCACCACGGAAGGTTTCGTATCAGTCGTCACGGGTATCCCTGGCGTGCATGAGGTAGTTCACGTCCACGTCCCGGCCGAGTTTGTAGGCCCTGGTGATCGGGTTGTAGGTCATGCCCGTGAGCTCCTGCACCTCCAGACCGGCGTGGCGCAGGTAATCGGACATTTCCGACGGGCGGATGAACTTCTTCCACTCGTGGGTGCCCTTGGGCAGCATGTTCAGCACATACTCGGCCCCGACGATGGCGAACAGGAAGGACTTGGGATTGCGGTTGATCGTGGACACAAACATGTGTCCGCCGGGTTTGAGCATGGCGGCGCAGGCCCTGATCACCGAGGCCGGGTCCGGCACGTGTTCGAGCATTTCCAGGCAGGTCACCACGTCGTACTGGCCGGCCTGGTCCGGGTCACGGGCCAGTTCTTCGACCGTGGTTTGCCGGTAGTCCACCTTGATGCCACTTTCCAGGCTGTGGAGTTTTGCGACGGACAGTGGGGTTTCGCCCATGTCGATGCCGGTCACATGGGCTCCGCGCCGGGCCATGCCTTCGGATAGCAGGCCGCCGCCGCAACCTACATCGAGCACCTTCTTGCCGGCCAGGGAGGCTCGCTCGTCGATGTAGTTCAGCCGCAGCGGGTTGATGTCGTGCAGCGGCTTGAACTCGCTGGAGGGATCCCACCAGCGGCTGGCCAGGGCCTCGAATTTGGCAATTTCATTCTGGTCTACGTTCTGATTGGTCATGTTGGTCTCTGCCTGGAAAACGTCTGAAATCGGTTATTGGGCCTGATATTGCCGGATACGGTCACGCCAGTCATTGACCCTTAGCATGAGGTCGGCCACATCGATCCGGGTCGGCCTGCCTTCCTGTAACTGAGGGACGCCGTGGATCCAGCTATGGCTTACCGCCCGGGCGTGGTTGCTGTATACCAGATGGGAGGCCGGGTCATAGACCGGCTGCAGGAACGGGTCGCTCAGATCGATGGCGATGATGTCCGCCAGTTTGCCGGGTATCAGGGAGCCAAGATCGTGTTCGCGACCCAATGCCCGGGCACCATTGATGGTGGCCATGGCCAGCGCCTGGTGCGCAGACAGGGCCGCAGCATCGCCAGCGACGGCCTTGGCGACCATGGCGGCGCTGCGGAGCTCACCAAACAGGTCAAGATCGTTGTTGCTGGCTGCGCCGTCGGTACCGATGGCGACATTGATGCCTTGGTCAATCAGCTTCTGTACCGGACAAAAGCCGCTGGCCAGCTTCAGGTTGGATTCCGGACAGTGGATGACGTGGGCCCCGCTGGTGGTCAGCCGTTCGATGTCGGAATCATCAATCTGAGTCATGTGCACGCACTGGGTGCGGGGGCCCAGCAGGCCTTTCTCCTCAATGCGCCCGGTTGGCCGCTGGCCGGATTTTTCGATGGCATCCGCTACTTCAGACGCGGTTTCATGCAGGTGAATCTGGATCCGGGCACCAGTAGCCTCCGAAAGCGCCAGGGCATCGCCCAGTGGTCCGTCAGAAACAGTGTAGGGCGCATGGGGACCGATCGCCGGCACAATGTATTCATCGTCTTTCCAGGCCTCGATCAGGTCGGCCCCTTTCCTCAGATATTCTTCGGGCCCTGAGCCCCAGGCAGTGGGGAAGTCGATCAGGGGGAAACACACCTGCGCCCGCATGCCCACATCGTGCGCGGCCTGGGCAACGAGCTCCGGAAAGAAGTACATGTCCGAGAAGCTGGTGGTGCCGGTGCGAAGCATTTCGGCCATGGCCAGTTGGGTGCCATCGGCGATGAACTGCTCACCGATAAACTGATGCTCCGCCGGCCAGATGTGATCGTTCAGCCAGGTCATCAGTGGCAGGTCGTCGGCCATTCCCCGGAACAGGGACATGGCGGCATGGCCGTGCATGTTGATCAGGCCGGGCATGACTACGTGATCGGGCAAGTCGAGGGTTTCCCTGGCCCGGTAGTCGCGGTCCGCCTCGTCCTGCGGGAGCAGGGCAAGTATTCGCGAACCCTGAAGGATGATGGCGTGGTTCTCCAGGATGACTCCGGCGGGCTCGATGGGAATCACCCATCTGGCATTGATCCGGATATCAGCCGCGGTGGTGATGGTTTCTGCCGTCATGGACCTGCCTTACCGCATTGGGCGCACTCAGTGCGCTCCGAAATGAAATGTAGCCCGAAAGTATAACCAGTGGCCGCGGCAAGGACTACCCGGGGACTTGTTTAATGCGTGGGTTGGCACCAACCTGAATCGAGTAGCGAAATTTTCGGGGTGCTTCCCCTGCCATCACCGTTATACTGCGGGCTTTTGCAGGACTGACACGGAGCACGTTTATGGCGAATGAATCCCGTCTGGCTGAACGTAACATCGGCACCGTGGCCATGCGCTGGCACGGGCACTCCCTGGAGTTACTGGATCAACGGTTGTTGCCCACGGAGGAGCACTGGATTACCTCGGAAGGGGCTTCGGGTGTTGCCCAGTGTATCCGGGACATGGTCGTTCGGGGTGCCCCCGCTATTGGTATCAGTGCCGCCTACGGCGTCGCCCTGGCGGCCCGCCACGCGGGTGGTGGCGACTGGAAAGCGGAAATCCGGCAGGCGATCAGGGAGCTGGCGGAATCCCGGCCAACGGCGGTGAACCTGTTCTGGGCGTTGCAGCGGATGGAGAAGGTGTTCCATGAGTGCCACTCCCTGGACAAGGCGGTAAAACGCCTCGCTGCAGAGGCCCAAAGCATTCACGATGAGGATCTGGAAGCCAATTTCGCTATGGCGGATCGTGCCTTGCAATTCATCAACCCGGTAAAGCCGATATCGGTACTGACCCACTGCAACACCGGGGCTCTGGCCACTGGCGGCTATGGTACTGCCCTGGGCGTCGTCCGCCGGTTGCACGAGGAAAAGCTGCTGCGACGAGTCTATGTCGATGAGACCCGGCCCTGGCTGCAGGGCAGCCGGCTGACAGCCTGGGAACTGTCCCGGGACGGCATTCCGGTGACCCTCAATGCCGACGGCGCGGCGGCCGCCATTCTGGCAAGGGGAAATGTGAAATGGATCGTGGTGGGCGCGGACCGGATTACCGCCAACGGTGACGTTGCCAACAAGATTGGTACTTACAGTCTCGCGGTGCTGGCCCGCCACCACAAGGTCGGGTTCATGGTGGTGGCGCCCTCCAGTACGGTGGATATGTCCCTGGCCTCCGGCCGTGACATCCCCATCGAGGAACGGGACGGAGCCGAAATACGAGAGATCCGGGGCATTCCGCTGGCGCCGCCGGGGGTGCAGGTATTCAATCCGGTGTTTGATGTAACGCCGGCCAGCCTGATCGATGCCATCGTCACGGAGAAAGGCGTCATCCACAATCCCGATATCACCGGGATGCGGGCGCTATTTGCTTGAGGGGTCGTCCTTGCCCTCGTAGCGGGCTTTCACTCTGCGCACTTCCTGCTCCTGTTCTTCCACGAAGTGCAGGGACATCTCGAAACTCTGGCGGGTGAATTCCAGGACCCGCCGGAACCCTTCATCAGACAGGTTCCGGGCGTCATCGTGGCGGCGGAAGATGTTGATGAATTCCCGTTCCCGTTCAAACTGCAGCGGCAGTCTGCCCACACCCCAGTCGTTCAGTATCTTCCACACTTCCGGGTTGTAGTTCCGGGTGGTGCGCATGATGAAGGGGATAGGATCATTGCGGGCAATCAGTGCTGCCAGGCGCAGGATCAGTTCGAAGGACACGGTGGCCGTGCCGTTCTCGATGGCCTCCAGTACCGATTTGTCTTTGAGATTGAGCACTTCGCTCATCTCCGTCAGCGTGAGCCCCGCGACTTCCCGGATGTCTTTCAGGGACTGGCCGGCCAGTAGCATCGTCCGGAGCTGGTCCTGGGAGTTGATCAGGGCCCGGCCAAACCGGAGTGACGTGTCGGTGGCACGGGCGCTGAATCGAAGCGCGGACCCGGTGAGCTGATAGATGTGGTCGGCGAGGCTTTCCGGCGCTTTCCCGGCCGCACCGGATGTGTCGGTGGCTTCCACTTTCTCCATGGACTTCATGGCGTGGAGCGCATCCAGCAGCATGTTCCTGATTTCCCGGGCATTCTGCTGGATGCTTTTTGATGCTTCGTTGCTGGAGGTCATAAAAGGGCCGCTGGCTTACTGGGCCGCAAAGTGCCGGGGCTGCAGGATGGAGGCCATCTGCTGATCCAGTTCCAGCATATCCGCCATGATATGGCCGCCTTCACGGATCACAAAGTCCAGTTCATCATCGGTGGTATCCAGATCGGCCGCCTGGGCGTCCTGCCAGTCCTCAAGGGCTTCCAGGGAGTCGAACGGTTCTTCACCGCGCAGTTCCCGGCGGGCATTGGCAATGGTCAGGCGGGTACGCTCGATCTGCTCATGCTGGGCCTTGCGCTGGTTGAAGTTCAGGCTGACGGTCTCAAGCTGCCTCTGCTTTTCAAGGAAATCGATTTCCCTCTGAAGCAGTTTGAATTCCGGACTGGTGTCAAACCGGGTCTCGTGGCGCTTGCGCAGCTCACCGATGATGCCGCTGAAATCAAAGTAGCGGGTGTGGGGCACCGCCTCAATCTGATCCCAGGGCAGGGCATGATCGAGGGCATCCTCACCGATCCGGGTCTTGTCGATCCTGGAGGGGATCTCGATGTCCGGAATCACGCCCTTGTGCTGGGTGGAGCCGCCGGACACCCGGTAGAACTTGGACTGGGTGATTTTCAGCTGACCGTGATTGAGCGGGCGAACCGCCTGTACGGTACCTTTGCCGAAGGTCTGGGAGCCCACGACGAGCCCGCGACCATAATCCTGGATGGCGCCGGCGAAAATTTCCGATGCCGAGGCGCTCATACGGTTGACCAGTACAACCAGGGGACCGTCGTAGGCGACTGACGGATCTTCATCGTTGAGAACCTGAACATCGTTGTTGGCATTACGGATCTGCACGGTGGGGCCCTTGTCGATGAACAGGCCGACCAGATCGTTGGCCTCGTGCAGGGCGCCGCCGCCATTATTGCGCAGGTCAACCACCAGGCCGTCGATGCCGTCATCCTGCAATTCCCCGATCAGCTTGCGCACATCCCGGGTCGTGCTCTTGTAGTTCGGATCACCGGCCTGCATGGCCTGGAAGTCGGCATAGAAGGTGGGGATGGTGATCACGCCCACCTTGTAGTCCTCGCCGCCCCGCTCAAGCTCGATCACGTCCTTGCTGGCGCTCTGCTCCTCGAGTTTCACTTCGTCCCGCTTGATGGCGATGGTCTTGGTGACCGTCTCGTCTGAAGCGTTGGCGGGAATGACCTCAAGGGTCACCACGGAATCCCGGGGGCCGCGGATGAGATCCACGACTTCATCCAGGCGCCAGCCAATCACGTTAACGGTTTTTCCGCCTTCCTGGCCCACAGCAACGATGCGGTCGGCCGGCTGCAGTTGGCCCTGTTTGGAGGCCGGGCCACCCGGCACCAGGCGCACAACCTTGGTGAATTCGTTATCGGATTGCAGGACTGCCCCGATACCCTCCAGCGAGAGGCTCATATTGATGTTGAAATTCTCGGAGGTGCGGGGTGAGAAGTAGGAGGTGTGCGGGTCCCACATGCTGGTAAAGGCATTCATGTAAGCCTGGAAAGCATCCTCGCTCCGGGCCTGGTAGGCGCGCTTGAGCTGGCCCTCATAGCGCTGGCGCAGGTTTTCTTCGATCTTGTCGTCTTCGGTGCCGTTCAGACGCTGGGCAAGGACCGCATTCTTGATGCGTTTGGTCCAGAGTTTGTCGAGAGCGGCGGTGTCAGGCTCCCAGTCTGCGCTGGAACGGTCCAGCAGAACACTTTCCTCGGCGGAGAAGTCCAGGTTATCGAGACCCTGATCGAGTGTTTTCAACGCGAACCGGAGGCGTTCGATGATGCGTTGCTGGACCAGGTTGTAGATATCAAAACCGGGTTGGAGCTGGCCGGTTTTCAGGGCGGAGCCCAACCGGGACTTCACCCTGTCAAACCGCCGGATGTCCTCCTGGGTCAGGTAGATCTTCTGCCCATCGAGGTATTCCAGGTAAGAGCTGAAAATTTCCCCGGAAAGTTCGTCGCTGATGCCCAGGTCCCGGAAGTGGGTGAACTGCAGTTGGCGGGCGATCAGAATATTGGCCCGGGCCTGGTCAATGGTCGGGGCAACCGGCTCGTAGACCCTGCTGTCTTCCGGTTTTGCCTGCAGCCCGAGTGGCGTCGAGACCAGCAGGGCTACAGCCAGCGCCCGGCAAAGGCCTTTTCCCCGACTGGTGAATGGACGGCGACGGGACATCATGTTTTCCGCGATGGTCATAAATACTTACCTGCCGATGCTGGGTAATCGATAGCCACATTTCTGGCGGTGTCGAACCCGTGAGCGATGAATTTATTGTAGGCAAGCGCTATCGCTGTTGCTATAGGCAGGGAGTATCGGTTCGTGACAATCTGTCCATGAAATGGTCAGGTCGGTAACCGGGAAGGACAAAACAACAGGCAAGAGTACCAGCGGGTGAATAACACCCGCTGGCCGGGTGGAATCAGGCGAAACCGGTGTTGGTTTCAGCCTTCTCCAGGAGCATGCGCGGAGGCGCAAAACGCTCACCGAATTGTGACTCCAGCTCCCTGGCGCGTTCGGTAAAGGCGCGTACACCATACTGGTTGATGAACTGGATGGCGCCGCCGGTCCAGGGGGCATAGCCGATACCGAAGATGCTGCCGATGTTGGCGTCCTCCACGGTTCTGAGCACACCTTCTTCCAGGCAGCGGACCGTCTCGATGGCCTGGATGAACAGGATTCGGTCCTTGAGTTCCTGGAGTGAAATGGCTCGGGCCTTGTCCTGGTCCACGAACAGCTTCTCGAGTTCCGGCCAGAGGTATTTCTTGCCCTTGTCCGGATACTCGTAGAAGCCGGCGCCGGCCGCCTTGCCCTTGCGGCCGTGCTTGTCGACCATTGCGTCAATGATCGCCTCGGCGGGGTGGGCCTTCCAGGTTCCGCCTGCCGCCTCGGTGTCCTTTCGGCTCTGATCCCGGATGTGCTGCATGAGGGTCATGCTGACTTCGTCCGAAATCGCCAGGGGTCCGACCGGCATGCCTGCGAGTACGCTTGCGTTTTCAATGCTGGCGGGATGGATACCTTCGCCGAGCATGGCAATGCCTTCATTAACGAAGGTACCGAATACGCGGGAGGTAAAGAAGCCGCGGCTGTCGTTAACCACGATCGGGATCTTGCCGATCTGCTGGACGTAATCGAAGGCGCGGGCCAGGGTGTCATCGGAGGTTTTCGCACCCACGATGATTTCCACCAGTTGCATCTTGTCCACCGGCGAGAAGAAGTGCAGACCGATGAAGTTCTCTGGCTTGCCGGACGCTTCGGCCAGCTGGGTAATGGGAATGGTGGAGGTGTTGGAGGCGAAGATGCCATTGGCTGCCATTTTCGGCTCAGCTTCCCGGGTTACCTTGGCTTTCAGGTCGCTGTCCTCGAATACCGCTTCGATGATCAGGTCGCAACCCTCGAGATCATCTGCTGAAGCCGTCGGCGTAATCCGGTCCAGGATGGCAGTCTTCTGCTCATCGGTCATGCGGCCGCGACTGATCTTCTTGTCCAGCAGCTGTTCGGAATAGTTTTTACCTTTCTCCGCGTTTTCCACCGACACGTCCTTGAGGACAACGTCGGTGTCACGAACGGCGGTGGCATAGGCGATTCCTGCGCCCATCATGCCGGCCCCCAGTACGCCCACCTTGCCGAAGGTTGCCCGGTCAACGCCATTCGGTCGGCTGCCGCCTGCCTTGATGGCGTTGAGCTGGAACCAGAAGGTGCCGGTCATGTTCTTGGCCACCTGGCCCACCACGAGTTCGGTGAAGTAGCGGGTCTCGATCAGGCTGCCGTTATCAAAATCCACCTGGGCGCCTTCCACGGCCGCGGACAGGATGCGTTCCGGCGCCGGGTAACAGCCTTTGGTTTTCTGTTTGAGCATGGCCGGAGCAATGGTCAGCTTCTGGGCCATGGCGGGGTGGTGCGGTGCACCGCCGGGAAATTTGAACCCCTTCTGGTCCCAGGGCTGCTGTTTTTCAGGGTGCGCCTCGATGAAGGCCCGGGCGCTGTTCAGCAATTCCTCCGGGGCACTGACCAGTTCGTCCACGATACCCGCATTGAGAGCGGCTTTCGGGTTCACTTTCTTGCCTTCCATCAGGAAGGGGAAGGCGGCTTCCAGACCAATCATCCGGGGCAGTCGCTGGGTGCCACCGCCACCGGGCAGCAGGCCCAGGGTGACTTCCGGCAGACCGAGCTGGATGCTGTCGTCGTCCGGGACGATACGGTGATGGCAGGCCAGGGCGATTTCCAGGCCGCCGCCGAGGGCAGTACCGTTGATGGCGGCCACCAGGGGCTTGCCGGTAGTTTCCAGGAACCGCAGGTCGGCCTTCAGGCCGTTAACCATGTCCTCGAATTCTTTGGCCTGGTCCCGGGTGACGCTGTGCAGCTCTTTGAGGTCACCGCCGGCAAAAAAGGTTTTCTTGGCGGAGGTAATGATAATGCCGCGGATCTTGTCGAGGTCAGCCTTGACCCGGCTGACGGTTTCGGACAGGCCGGTGCGGAAGTCCGCATTCATGGTATTGGCAGACTGGTTCGGCATGTCGATGGTGAGGGTCAGGATCTGGTCTGAACCCAGGTCGTACTTGATGGCACTCATGTTCGGTTCTCCTGTTGTGGAACGTGGGTTCAAACGCGCTCGATGATGGTGGCAATGCCCATGCCGCCACCGACACAGAGAGTGGCGAGGCCATAGCGCAGCTCACGGCGTTCCAGTTCATCCACCAGAGTACCGACGAGCATGGCGCCGGTTGCCCCCAAAGGGTGGCCCATGGCAATAGCACCACCGTTCACGTTCACTTTCTCATCCGGAACCGAGAGTTCTCTCTGGAAGCGCATCACCACGGAGGCGAAGGCTTCGTTCACTTCAAACAGGTCAATCTGATCCGCGGTCATGCCGGCTTTTTCCAGCGCCTTGCGGGCCGCCGGAGCGGGACCGGTCAGCATGATAGTCGGGTCGGTGCTGGTGATTGCGGTGGCGACGATGCGGGCCCGTGGCGTCAGGCCCAGGGCCTTGCCTTTGGTTTCGCTGCCGATGAGCACGGCGGTCGCGCCGTCTACGATGCCGGAGGAGTTGCCGGCGTGATGGACGTGATTGATCTTCTCCACGTAGTGGTATTTCTCACGGGCGACACCATCAAAGCCCATTTCACCCATCATCTGGAAGGAAGGTTTGAGTCCGGCCAGGGATTCGAGGGTGGTGTTGCCGCGCACGTGTTCGTCGCGCTCCAGGATGACCACGCCGTTCTGGTCGGTGACGGGGATGATGGATTTGCTGAAGTAACCCTTTTCCCAGGCGTTGGCCGCTTTCTGCTGGGATCGGACGGCAAATCCGTCGACATCTTCCCGGCTGAAGCCCTCAAGGGTGGCGATCAGGTCGGCGCCGATGCCCTGGGGCATGAAGCCGGTGTGCAGGTTGGTTTGCGGATCAGTGGCCCAGGCCCCGCCATCGGAGCCCATGGGCACACGGGACATGGCTTCCACGCCGCCGGCGACCACCAGGTCCTCCCAGCCGGAGCGGACTTTCATGGCCGCCAGGTTCACCGCCTCCAGGCCCGACGCACAGAAGCGGTTGAGAGTAACGCCTGCGACTTTTTCATCCCAGTCCGCCGCCAGTGCTGCGGTCTTGGCGATGTCGGCGCCCTGGTCTCCGACTGCGGTGACACAACCCATGACGATGTCATCTACCTCGCTGGTGTCGAGGCTGTTGCGCTCCTGCAGGGACCGGAGCATTGATGTCAGCAGGGTGATGGGTTTGACGCTGTGCAGCGAACCGTCTTTTTTGCCGCGACCCCGGGGGGTGCGGACTGCGTCAAAGATATACGCCTCGGTGGTCATTACCTTTCCTCTGATGGTTTTGTCGGATTATCGCTATCAGTAGACTAACCATAGCCCCTGCAGGGCAGGGTGGGTAATGACGGGGGCTGCCAATCCCATTGGCGAAATTGCTCAGGACACCCTGGGTCAGCAGTGCCGCAGAGACCCTTTATTGACTGGTAACACTGGAGAGGGCGTTGTTCAGCCGCTCCCCGAGACCGGTTTCCCCGGTGTTTTCGGCGGATTGCAGACACCACCGGGCAACCAGTTTCTCGAGCTCCTCGATACGGTCACCGGTTTCCCCGGTGTTGCCCATGGCCTCCGACAGGCGCTGGACCTGGATTTCCATGCGGCGCTGCTGGTCTTCGGCCGGGGATTCCGCGCCTGCGAGTATTTCGGCGCGGATCACCAGTTCCCGGTCGGACAGCCCGGCCTGGTCTGATGCCAGCGTTTGCCAATGGTCCGGAAGACCGGACAGAGCCTCGCCGCCGTTGCCTCGGGCCCGGACCAGCTCTTGCCACTGGCTGACCCTTTGCTGAAGAAGTCTGTTATCCAGGGCCTGCCGGAACTGCAGTCGGGCTGCCTGGACCTGGTCCTTCACCTGCTGAGAGAGGGTGTTGCCCCTAACCACCTCCTGGAGTTTCTCCAGTGCATCTGTGAGGGTCTCGGCGGAGCTGTCAGCGGTGACGCCGTCCAGTTTGCCAAGAAGGTCCGTGGCTTCCCGGTCTGCGGTTTCGGTGGCCTGTTGGTGGGCATTGCGCTGGGCATCCCTGCGGGCAAAGATCTGGTCACAGGCTTTGCGGAAGGCTTGCCAAAGCTTGCGGTCCTCACGGTGACGGGTAATGCCGATGGCTTTCCACTCGGACTGCAACGCCTTGGCCTCGTTCATGGCTTCCTGCAGGGGTTCATGCTCGATCAGCGCCTCGGCTTTCTCCACGATGGCCTGTTTCAGGCCTTCATTGTTCCGACGCTCCTCGTCGAGTGATGACTCGAGGCGTTTCAGCAGGCCATCGAACCGTTTCTGCACCGGCCGGTTATCACGGAATTCAACCGGCCAGGCCGCTTTCCACTCCTGCCGGGCGGTCTGGTGGATACGCTCAGCGCCTTTCCAGTCGATAGTGGTCCAGTCGGCATTCTCGAGGAAAGTCTCCAGCTCGGCACAAATGGCCTGACGCTTTTCCAGGTTGGCCTGCTTGAGTCCGGATTTCGCCTCGAAATAGGCTTTGCACGGTTCGAAGGCGCGATCGGAGGCGCTCTTGAAGCGGGCCCAGAGAGCCCGGTCAGAGGAGCCGCCGAGCTCCCGCCATTCGGTTTGCAGCTCCTTGATGCGTTCGGCCTTCGCCTCCGGCTCCATGGGCTGTTCGGCGAGGTATTCCATTTGTTCGCACAGGGCAATCTGCTTGGGCTCGGTGGCAAAACCCTGCCAGTCGCTGAGTTCCCGGAACTGGCCGGTGAGCAACTGCATCCTGGCCTGGAATGGCCTGGCGTGGCGCCGGTCCAGGTCCCGGAACTGGCTCTGTGCGGTCTTGAGGAGTTGCCGGGATTCCCTGAACTGCCTGGCGTCCAGAGCGGATTCCAGCTTGTCCAGGGTGTTTTTCAGGTTGTCGACACAGATCTTCTGGTCCCTCTGATCCGGGGTCTGCACAGGCTTTTCTGTGCGCTTGCCGGCCAGTTTGCGTACCGGCTCAAGTAACTCCGGCTTCGGGAATCCTTTGGGCCAATCGATTTCCCGGATCAGGGCTCGGGCCTGGTCCTGCTGTTCCGCCGTGACCGTCTCATCGGAATCCAGTGCTGCCGAGAGTTCGCTGATGTGTTCACGCTCCTGGGTCAGCCGGCGAAGAGCGGACAGATAATTCCTGAGGGCCAGCATGGCCGATTCGTAGGTCTTTTGTTCCTGCCGGGACACTTCGGTATCCCGGGTGGCTTCCAGCCAGCGGTTTTCCTGGGTTTTCTGGACTGCGTCCAGGGAGGAAAGTGAGGGCAGGGAATCACCTGTCCGGGATTTGAGGTCTTCCAGGGTGTCTGTGAGTAGTTCCAGGGTTTCCCTGCGCTGACGGAACTGGTTCTCATGGCGCTTCTCTTCCTCGCGGGCTGCCTCGATTTCCTGCACCCGCTCCCGGCAACGATGGGTGGCTTCGAGGAATTGCTGAACCTGTTCCGCAGTTGCCTGGCTTTCCAGTTTTTTCCACTGGTTGGACAGTGCTTCCAGCCGTGCCTGGTAAAGCTTGGTATCCTGGCTGCGGGCCTGCTCCTGCGCATTATTGATCAGTGTAGTGATGGTGCGGGCAACGTTTTCCTGGTCCTCCCTGTCCTGGCGGTAGGCCTGCAGCGCCTGTTTGACGGTTTGGTAGACACCCTTGTCCCGGCCCTTGGCCTGCTTCTGGACCTTTTGCAGTTGGTCGGGGTCGGTCAGGCCCCTGGCGGCGGACAGGCGAATGTCCGCGGTCACACCCTCCAGGGCGAGTTTTCCCAACTGCTCCTGTGACGGAGAACCCTTCAGCAGTCCGAGCTGGCTCTCCCGCTGATCGGCGCGCGAATCTTCCTGGGGTACCCGGGACTGTTCGGTCACTTCCTTGCGGGGTTTTCCGGTCGTCTCTGATGACTTGCGGGATTTGAACAGTTTCTGGATGAATACGGCCATAAAAGGTGTCCTTCGGGATTGAAACCAGTCCTCGGTGTCCGGCAAAGTGTACCGTCACCGGCCATCGGCCCTGTCGAGCCGGGTACACGCACAGTGCAGAGTCAGTTCGGATTTTGAAGGACTCAACGCTATGCTTTGATAATCGGGGGCTAGTCTAGCGTTTTGGGTGCGTTCGCGGAAAGGGTCTGAATGGCAAAACAGGAAAATCAGGACGATCAGGGATACAAAGCACGGGCAGCCGCCCTGAGGTTGCTGGCTCGCCGTGAACACAGTCGCCTGGAATTGTCCATGAAACTCAGGCAGCGCCGCTTCGAGAGTGGTCTGATCGAGGAGGTACTGGACGAATACAAGGAACAGGGCTGGCTTGATGATCACCGGTTTGCCGATGTCTATGCCCGCCAGAGAATGGATCTCGGTTACGGCCCGCTCCGGATCCTTGGCGAACTGCAGCAACGCGGCGTTCACCATACGCCGGAATGTCTCGATGCCATGACCGATGAGGACTGGTGTGCGGTTGCCATCAGGCTGAGGGAGCGGAGGTTCGGCCTGTCAGACCTGGAGGACGACTGGGATACCAGGCTCAGGCAGGCCAGGTTCCTGAATCGTCGTGGGTTTTCGTCCGCCCAGGTTGAACGGGCCCTGGAGGCCCGGGAACTTCCGGAGGGTTGAAACGTCGCAAGCCTCAGAGAGTGGGTGGGATCAGCTCAAGATCTTTGGGCAGGCTGGCCCTGAGCGCGGAATTTGCCGGCTCTTCCGGGGTGCTGCCGGAATCGGCGGAACCTGTCTCAGGCTCGATTCCCACAATTTGCGGTTCCTCCGGTTTCGCCGGAGACACGGGCGTTATCACCCTTGCCAGGACGTCGTAGTAGCGGCGGATATTCTGCACGTAGATCACCGGTTCCTGGCCGCGGGCAAAGCCATAACGAGTCTTGGTGTAATATTCTTTCCGGGTCAGCAACGGCAGGAATTCCTTGACGTCCATCCAGCGGTCCGGATCCTTGCCAGCGCTTTCGGTCAGTCGCCGGGCATCTTCCAGGTGGCCGTAGCCGACATTGTAGGAGGCCAGGGCAAACCAGGTGCGGTCCGGTTCGGGAATTCTCTCCGGCATCTTGTCGTGGACCATCTGAAAGTACCTGGCACCGCCCTGAATACTTTCCTCCGCGTCCAGCCGGTTATTGATCCCGACGTAGTTTGCCGTGTTGCGGGTCAACATCATCAGGCCGCGGACACCGGTAGGGGAGATCGCATTTGGCCGCCAATGTGACTCCTGGTAACCAATGGCCGCGAGCAGGCGCCAGTCCATGTTGAAGTCCCGGGCATAGTCCCGGAACAGCTTCTCGTACTTCGGAAGGCGGTTTTCCACGTGGTGCATGAATGTGCGGGCGCCGACATAGTTCAACCGGTCCAGGTGCCCGTAAAAACGCTCGGACAATTGCGCCAGCACACCGTCGCTTTGCAGCCTCTGTAGGAACTGTTCGGCGGCCCGGGCCAGGGTGCCGTCCTGTTCTCTCGGGAACAGCCATACCAGTTCCCGGGGTTGGCCGAGGCTGAACGCCTCTTTCACGTGCGGGTAAAAAACGTGGTTAAGTTCGAGTTCGTTGGAGGACACCACGGCAAACGGGAATTCGCCAGTCTCAACTCGTGCCAGAACGCCGGGAGCATCGAGCCCCGGATGAACCTCCCATGAAATGTCTGCCTCGGAAGCCGATACTTCCATGAGGTGTTCCTGATCGCTGTCGGCAACCAGATGGAGCGTTTGTCCGGCCAGGGAGTCAAGGGACTCGGGGTGTTCCATGTCCTGGTGATAGACTACAACAGACCGGGCCTGGATGCCGGTGGGGATGGCCTCGTATTTGTCCTCGAAGTCGGGCTGCAGAGACACTCCGGCCATGCCGATGTGGGCGTAGTTGCGCTCCAGTACCGAAAGGATTTCCGTGTTGTCGTCGGCGACGCGTACCTTCAGCTCGACACCGATTTCGTCGGCAAACCGCTTTGCGAGTTCATAGTCATAGCCCGTTACCCCTTCTCGACCCTCGAAATACATGGAGGGCGCAATCCGGGTAATGACGTGGAGAACACCTTCGTTCTGTATTTCCTGGACGGTACTCGGGCGCGAGCAGCCCGTCAGAGCCAGCGTGGCTCCTAACAGAAACACAAAGTGCGCCGGAAAGGCGCTGAGGTGACTGAAAAATCTGGACAAATCCCTGATCTCCGTAGCAGCTGTATCAGCCAGATACGCCCGGTTTCGGTGAGCGTATTCCTTTGTCATGCTGTGAGTAGCGTCCGTTGCCACGCTAACCATGATCCCCGCCCCGTCGCGGATGGTCAATAAAAGTGCTCAATTAATGTGCAAAATAATGTCAATTTTACATTCCCGGATAACCGCAGCGGCGCTGTATCCTCGATGCGCTTTCAAGTATCATTGCGGCCTTTCAAACAGCACCGGACTCCCTCTTTTCGCGCGATACAGGTTGATATCATGCTTGAACTTCGCGGCGCACCCGCGCTTTCGCCTTTCCGCTCCCGCAAGCTGCATTTCCGAATTCAGGAGACTGTTCCTGAAGTCCAACACGTCTATGCAGAGTTCATGCACTTTGTGGACCTGGAGTTTGACCTCTCCGATTCCGAACAGGCCATTCTCGACCGGCTCCTGGTCTACGGCCCCAGTGTTCCGGTAGAGGAGCCTGAAGGGGTTCTGTTCCTGGTGGTACCGAGACCCGGCACCCTGTCCCCCTGGTCGAGCAAGGCGACAGATATCGCCCGCAACTGCGGGCTGCGTCAGATTCATCGTATCGAACGGGGCGTCGCCTATTACATCCGGGCCACGAAGAAACTTGGTCTGGACCAGCGTGAAAAGATCGCAGCGCTGCTGCATGACCGGATGACCCAGAAAGTGTTTCACGAGATGGGCGGCGCCGAACTGCTGTTCAGCCATGAAGAGCCCCGCACCCTGAGCCGCGTACCGGTGCTGGCGGGTGGTCGTGACGCCCTGGTCAAAGCAAACCGGGACCTGGGCCTGGCGCTGGCGGATGACGAGATTGATTACCTGGTGAAATCCTTCACCGATCTCCAGCGTGACCCGACCGACGTCGAGCTGATGATGTTCGCCCAGGCGAACTCCGAGCATTGCCGCCACAAGATCTTCAACGCCTCCTGGGATATCGATGGTGAAGGCCAGGAGAAATCGCTGTTTGCGATGATCCGCAACACCTACGAGATGAACAGTGAGGGCGTGCTGTCCGCATACAAGGACAACGCCTCCGTGATCCGTGGCAGCCATGGTGGTCGTTTCTTCCCGGACCCCGGGACCGGCGTTTACGGTTACAATGAGGAAGACATCCACATCCTGATGAAAGTGGAAACCCACAACCACCCGACGGCGATAGCACCGGCGGCCGGTTCTGCCACCGGTGCCGGCGGCGAGATCCGGGACGAGGGTGCCACCGGTCGTGGCTCCAAGCCGAAGGCCGGGTTGACCGGGTTCACCGTATCCAACCTGAACCTGCCGGATGACCCCCAGCCCTGGGAGATCGGCTACGGCAAGCCGGACCGGATTGCTTCCGCGCTGGATATCATGATCGAGGGCCCGATTGGTGGTGCTTCGTTCAACAATGAATTCGGCCGCCCGAACCTGGCGGGCTATTTCCGTACCTTCGAAGAGAAGGTGCCTGGCCCTGCTGGCGAGGAAGTGCGTGGCTACCATAAGCCAATCATGATTGCCGGCGGCCTCGGTAACATTCGCGAGCAGCACGTGGAGAAGGGCAATATCCCGGTTGGCGCCAAGCTGATTGTGCTGGGTGGTCCGTCGATGCTGATCGGCCTGGGCGGTGGTGCGGCCTCGTCCATGGATTCCGGTTCCAGTAACGAGAACCTGGATTTTGCCTCTGTGCAACGGGACAACCCGGAGATGGAGCGTCGTTGCCAGGAGGTGATTGATCGCTGCTGGCAGATGGGCGATCAAAATCCGATCTGCTTCATTCACGATGTCGGTGCGGGTGGTCTGTCCAACGCCATGCCTGAGCTGGTCAAGGACGGTGGCCGCGGCGGCAAATTCGAGCTCCGTGACATTCCCAGTGATGAGCCAGGTATGTCTCCGCTGGAGATCTGGTGCAACGAGTCTCAGGAACGTTACGTGATGGCCGTTGCGCCGGAGAACCTGGATCTGTTCGATGCCCTGTGTCGTCGCGAGCGTTGCCCTTATGCCGTTATTGGCGAGGCCACCGAAGAACATCACCTTGAGCTTGGCGATTCGTATTTCGACGACAAGCCAGTGGATCTGCCCATGGAAGTACTGTTCGGCAAGCCGCCCCGTATGCACCGGAGCATCAGCCGCTCCTCGTTCACCAAGCCGATTTTCGACTCCACCAAAATCGATTTGAACGACGCGATCCGCAGGGTACTGCGGTTGCCGTCTGTGGGCTCCAAGAGCTTTCTGATCACCATTGGTGACCGGACCATTACCGGCCTGGTGGCCCGCGACCAGATGGTCGGCCCCTGGCAGGTGCCGGTGAGCGACGTGGCGGTCACTGCAAGCTCCTTCGACGTGCGCACCGGTGAAGCCATGGCCATGGGCGAGCGCACCCCGGTTGCGGTCATTGACGCCCCGGCATCCGGTCGTATGGCGGTGGGTGAGGTGATCACCAACCTGGCTGCAGCGCCGATTGCCAACCTGTCTGATATTCGCCTGTCCGCGAACTGGATGGCTGCAGCCGGCCACCCGGGTGAGGACGAAAACCTTTATGAAACCGTGCGTGCGGTCGGTATGGAGTTGTGCCCGGCCCTGGGTATCACCATCCCGGTCGGCAAGGACTCCATGTCCATGAAGACCACCTGGGAAGAGGAGAGCGGTGAGCAGAAGAGCGTGACCGCGCCCCTTTCCCTGATTATCAGCGGTTTCGCACCGGCGACCGACGTTGCCCGTACACTGACGCCCGAACTGACCACCGATGCCGGTGAAACTGACCTGATCCTGGTGGATCTGGCGGCCGGCCAGAACCGCCTTGGCGGCTCCGCCCTGGCGCAGGTCTATCGCCACGTGGGTGCGGTGGCACCGGATCTGGATGACCCGGAAGACATCAAGGCATTCTTCGCTGTCATTCAGGGCCTGAATGCGGACGGCAAACTGCTTGCCTACCACGACCGTTCCGACGGCGGTCTGTTTGTCACCCTGGCGGAAATGTGCTTTGCCGGCCGCACCGGTGTGGATATCAAGCTCGATGGTCTGGCTGAAGATGCCTCCCAGTTCGTCCGTGAGCTGTTCAACGAGGAACTCGGGGCGGTCATACAGGTTCGCCGTGGGGACACCGGGTTCGTTCTGCAGCAGTTCTCCGGCGCCGGCCTGGGCGATCACACCAGTGTGATCGGTACCCTGAACGAGGACGATCGCTTGCGCCTGAGCTTCGAGGGCGAGAAAGTGGTGGACGAGCCTCGGGCGGAACTTCAGCGTCTGTGGGCGGAGACCAGCTACCGGATCCAGTGCCTCAGGGATAACGCTGACTGCGCCCAGGAAGAGTTCGATAACCTGCTGGATGCAGAAGATCCGGGCCTGCATGTTGATCTGAGCTTCGATATTAACGAGGACATTGCTGCCCCTTACATCAATACCGGCGCCCGCCCGAAAGTCGCGGTCATGCGTGAGCAGGGCGTGAACGGCCAGGTGGAGATGGCGGCGGCATTCGATCGCGCCGGTTTCACGGCGGTTGACGTGCACATGAGTGACTTGCTCGCCGGGCATGTGACGCTGGATGGTTTTAACAGCCTGGTAGCCTGCGGTGGCTTCTCGTACGGCGATGTCCTGGGGGCCGGCGAGGGTTGGGCAAAGTCCATCCTGTTCAGTGACCGGGTCCGGGATCAGTTCGCCCACTTCTTCAACCGCCAGGATACGCTCGCGCTGGGCGTCTGTAACGGCTGCCAGATGCTGTCCAATCTTCACGAGCTGATTCCGGGCAGTGAAGGTTGGCCGCGCTTCGTGCGTAACCAGTCCGAACAGTTCGAGGCCCGGTTGGTGATGGTGGAAGTAGCTTCCTCGCCGTCCGCGTTCCTCGACGGTATGGCCGGTTCCCGGATGCCAATCGCGGTCGCCCATGGTGAGGGCCGGGTCGAATTTGCCTCCGGTGCGTCTGCCGGGGCCCTGTCCGAGAACGAGCTGGTGGCCCTGCGCTATGTCGATAACCGGGGCCAGGTAACTACCCGTTACCCCTACAACCCGAACGGCTCCGAGGAAGGTATCACGGGCGTTACCACCCGGGATGGGCGGGTTACCATCATGATGCCGCATCCGGAGCGGGTCTTCCGTGCTGTTCAGCATTCCTGGCGCCCGGAGGGCTGGCAGGAAGATGGCCCCTGGCTGCGGATGTTCCGTAATGCGAGATGCTGGTTCGGTTAAGCGATACTGAACCGGTAGCCGCCGGTGTCGGGGAAGCTCCCTGAGAGTCGTTTCCGGCCCCGGCTTTTTTGTTTTGGTCTATGCTCCTTTTCAGGGCGGTTTTCAAGGAAAAAATGTGCCGGATTTTGCAAAAATCCCCTTGACTCAATAATTTTATGCACACTCTCAGTGCTTCGTTGTGTGATCTGTGCACAAAACCCGGGAAATTGGTTCAATAATTGGCCGTATATTATAACCTGTTGAAATATAAAGGTTTTATGAGTTGGGCCATTTTGTCACCAATTTGAGAGGAGTCCAGTGATCATGGGGGGTCGGGGCATGTTCCCAAAAACTTTCCCCAGAGTTATCCACAGATTCTGTGGGTAAGTTTCTAAGCTATTAATCTGTACAAAAAATATCCGATCTCGCAGGAGGTTTCATGTACAAGATGTGTTATTTCGTTCCGGAATCTCACCTTGAGCAAACCAAGCAGGCATTATTTGCGGCGGGGGCAGGCCGGATCGGTGACTACGACAGTTGTGCCTGGCAGTGCAGGGGGCAGGGCCAGTTCCGTCCGCTGGAAGGCAGTGATCCCTATCTCGGCTCGCAGGGTGAAGTCGAAATAGTGGATGAGTTCAAGGTGGAACTGGTCTGTGAAGACAGTCTTGTTCATGACGTGCTGAAAGCGCTCAGGCAGGCTCATCCCTATGAGGAGCCTGCCTATGAGATATTCCGCATCGAGGATCTCTGATCAGGCCTTGCCTGAGGCAGACATCGGGCGCCGGATGTCCTTGAGGTGAACCTGGTAGTTTTCCGCCTTCATATCCTCGAGGAACAGTTCCAGGGTTTTTCGGACGGTCGGAAACGAGATTTCATTCCAGGGGATGTCTTCAACCGCAAACAATCTGGACTCCAGGGATTCCTCCCCGGCGCCAAACCGGCCCTCGATAAGGGTGGCCCGGTAAAACATGTGCACCTGGTTGATGTGTGGAACATCAATGATTGAGAACAGGCCATGGATATCCACTTCGGCCAGGGCTTCTTCACGGGTTTCCCGCGCTGCGGCCTCAATGGTGGTTTCGGCGTTCTCCATGAACCCCGCAGGAAGGGTCCAGTACCCGTACCTGGGTTCGATGGCGCGTTTGCAGAGCAAAATCTTGCCTTCCCAGACCGGAACCGTACCGGCGATAATCCGCGGGTTCTGGTAATGTATGGTCTCGCAGCTGACACAGACATAGCGGTGCCGGTTATCGCCTTCGGGGATGCGTTGTTCCACCGGATGGCCGCATGTGCTGCAGTACTTCATGATTTTCCCCGTATACTGAATTGGTTTTGGTAGTCAGTTTAACGATACCGACTGCTGCTGTCTCACCTAACAGAAAGAAGTTCCCGGGAGACCAGATTTGCGAGATTTTCTTACTGAGCGATTGGCTGGCTATGCCCCACAACAGCTAGCCCTTGATTATCCCGAAGCCGGGATCCTGGTGCCGGTTACCGATGACCCCCGAAATCCGGAAATGGTATTTACGCTTCGTTCCTCCAATCTGAGCACCCATCGGGGGCAGGTGGCCTATCCGGGCGGAAAACGGGATCCCGGGGATCCGTCCCTGGCGGCAACGGCGCTGCGGGAAACCCACGAGGAAATCGGCCTGCCACCGGATCAGGTGGAGGTGATTGCTCCGCTGAGTCAGGTCATGTCCCGTTACGGTATCCTGGTGACTCCTTACGTCGGCGTAGTGCCGGGTGATCACTCTCTGGAGCCGAACCCGGCGGAAATCGAGAGTGTGTTCCGGGTTCCCCTGTCGTTTTTCCTGGAAGACCGCCGTGAACGGACCGATGCTCTCAGTTTTCTCGGTAATACGTTCTACGTTCCCTGCTATCGCTGGGGGCGTTACCGGATATGGGGCCTGTCCGCGGTGGTCCTGGTTGACTTCCTGAACGCCGTGTACGATGTCGGTATTGATTTGCTGAAACCCCCTAAAGGAGGCTGACATGTTTTACGACCTTGGAGGTCACAGGCCGAAGCTGGAAGGCGACGACCAGTTTGTTGCTCACAACGCGACCGTGATTGGCAATGTCAAGCTGATGGAAAAGAGCAGTGTCTGGTACAACGTGGTCATCCGCGGTGACAACGAACTGATCACCGTCGGCCCGGAAACCAATGTTCAGGATGGCTCGGTGCTTCATACCGATCCCGGGATTCCTCTGACCCTCGGGCGGGGCGTGACGGTTGGCCACAAGGTCATGCTTCACGGATGTGAAATCGGTGACTATTCTCTGATCGGAATCAACGCGGTTGTGCTGAACGGTGCCAAAATCGGCAAGCATTGCCTGATCGGCGCCAATACCCTGGTTCCGGAGGGTATGGAGATCCCGGACGGATCCATGGTGGTCGGCTCCCCCGGCAAGATCAAGCGTGAGCTGAACGACAACCAGAAGAAAATGCTGGAGATGAGCGCTGCCCATTACGTCGAGAATGGTGCCCGGTACATTAAACAACTGACAGCCTGCGACCCTGATAAATGAACGTATCGGATAAAGTCCGCTCACCCTGCGTGAGTGTGTGTGCCCTGGACGAGAATGATGTCTGTATCGGATGTCATCGTACCGGGGACGAAATCCTGCGCTGGACCCGGATGAGCAATGACGAGCGAAGGGAAGTCCTGCGCGATGTGGCAAAGCGAGAACAAAAGGTGGCCCTTTGACATGGCAGACAACAAAGCCGTACATATCGGCACTCCTTTAAAGAGTAATGCCTTCAAGGTGTTGCTCTGTGGCTCTGGTGAACTCGGCAAGGAAGTGGTCATCGAATTGCAGCGTTACGGCGTGGAAGTGATTGCCGTTGATCGCTATGCCAACGCGCCTGCGATGCAGGTAGCCCATCGCTCCCACGTGATCGATATGCTTGATGCGGTAGCGCTGCGTGCTGTGATTGAGCAGGAGAAGCCGAACCTGATTGTTCCGGAAATCGAGGCGATCGCTACCCCGGAGCTCGTGAAGCTGGAGGAAGAGGGGTACCGGGTTATCCCGACCGCCAGAGCGGTTAACCTGACCATGAACCGGGAAGGAATTCGTCGGTTGGCTGCCGAGGAGCTTGGCCTGCCCACGTCACCCTACCGGTTTGCCGGTAACAAAGAGGAGTACCTGGCGGCTGTAGGGGAGGTTGGTTTACCCCTGGTGGTCAAGCCGGTGATGAGCTCTTCCGGTAAAGGGCAGAGTATGGTCAAGACCGAGGGTGATATCGAGGCTGCCTGGGATTACGCGCAAAGCGGGGGTCGCGCCGGTAAAGGGCGGGTGATTGTTGAGGGCTTCGTGGATTTTGACTATGAAATCACCCTTCTGACCTTGCGTCATCGTGATGGCATCTCCTTCTGCGAGCCGATTGGTCATCGCCAGGAGGACGGAGACTACCGGGAGTCCTGGCAACCCCAGCCGATGTCGGCCAGGGCGCTGGAGCGTTCCCGTGAGATCGCCGCCGCCGTGGTTGAAGATCTGGGAGGTTACGGCATCTACGGCGTGGAGCTGTTTGTTAAAGGAGACGATGTCTGGTTTTCCGAAGTGTCTCCGCGCCCCCATGATACCGGTCTGGTAACGCTCGTCTCCCAGGATCTGTCGGAGTTCGCGCTTCATGCCCGGGCGATCCTTGGTCTGCCGGTTCCCGCTATCCGCCAGAACGGCCCGAGCGCATCGGCCGTGATTCTCCCTGAGGGTGATTCCGGCGAGGTGGCATACGCTGATCTGCAGTCTGCGTTGACTGAGCCGGATACTCAGTTGCGCCTGTTCGGTAAGCCTGAACTCAAAGGAAGGCGACGGATGGGGGTGGTGCTGGCCCGGGGAGAGTCAATAGAAGAGGCAAGGGTGAAGGCCGGTAACGCTGCCGCTGCTGTAAAGGTAGAAGTCTGATTTTCTGCCCGGGTCCATTGCGTGCCTCCGGGTATTGGCTCAATGGTGTGCTTTCAGTATAGTTTTCGATCGAACTGTTCGGTATTTAAGCGGTCGAACAGGTGGAAACCGAGGTCCGGGAAAATAAATGAAAATTGGTCGTTGACAGTTTCCCTGAGGGCTGTAGAATGCGCACCACTTCTGAGGGACAAGCCGCTGAGGCGGTGGGATCTGAGGAAGT
>JAXHVJ010000025.1:0-38884 GCA_034189235.1 Pseudomonadota bacterium | reverse complement strand
GGAAGATCGAAAGATACTGGCGGATAAGCAGTTGAATCTCTAAGCTATCGTTAGCTTGATATTCAATAACTTCCCGAGGCCCGGACGTACCCTAAGATGGAACCACGCCCTTCCCAGTCCCAGGCAACTGACCCTGCCGGATCCCGGCCCGGCAATGCCGGATTCGAGGCCGGCAGCCTGATCATTACCGGCGACTGGATCCTTTCGGGCTATCACTCGCTGTTGCAGCAGCTCGCTGCACTCCCTGCCGGGGCCAGGTCGCCCAAGACACTGGACCTGTCAGCCCTGGAGCACATCGACACGGCCGGGGCCTCGGTGCTGGCATCCTTTCTCGGACCGGAGACCCTGGAGCAGCATGTTGCCACGCAAGCGACCCTCCCGGAGGAAAAGGCGGCCCTGCTGCTGGCCGTAGCCCGGTCCCTGGAAGACTGGCAGGAACCGGTACCTCCAAAGGTTTCGCCGATTCGCCTGTTTCTGGGTCATACCGGCCAGCAGGTGGAAGCTCTCGGCCATCTGATCCGGGTATTGCTCGGGTTCATCGGCCAGACCCTTGCCACCATGGTCTGGGTGCTGCCGCGGCCGAAGCGCTGGCGGGTAACATCATTCGTCGCCTCCATCCAGGACACCGGGTTGAACGCCCTGCCCATCGTTGCCCTGCTGACTTTTCTCGTCGGGGCTGTCATCGCCTTTCTCGGCGCCACGGTACTGGAGGATTTTGGGGCCACGATTTATACCGTCAACCTGGTGGGTTTCTCCTTCCTGCGGGAATTCGGTGTGTTGCTCGCCGCCATCCTGCTGGCAGGCCGGACCGCCAGTTCGTTTACCGCCCATATCGGTGCCATGAAGGTCAACGAGGAACTGGACGCGATCCGCACCCTGGGCCTGAGCCCCATTGAACTGCTGGTGCTGCCCCGGGTCCTGGCCATGATGATCAGCCTTCCGATCCTGACCTTTGTCGGCATGATGGCAGGCATGGTGGGCGGCGCCCTGGTATGCGTGCTGTCACTGGATATCACCCTCACCCAGTTCCTGGCGGTTGTAGAACGGGATATCGCCCTGCGCCATTTCCTGGTCGGCATCTCCAAGGCCCCTGTTTTTGCTTTCCTGATCGCCGTGATAGGCTGCCTGGAAGGTTTCAAGGTGGGCGGCAGCGCCCAATCGGTAGGCGAACACACCACCTCCAGTGTGGTGCAGTCCATCTTCATCGTAATACTGCTGGACGCCATCGCTGCGCTATTCTTTATGGAAATGGGGTGGTAACCGATGGCGGCAGTAGAGGGCAACAGGCAATCACAGCGTCAGGCGGAAACCGTTATCGAGGTCAGTGGCCTATGCAACCGTTTCGGAGAACACGTTGTCCACGAGGACCTGGACCTGGATCTGTGCCGGGGAGAAATTCTCGGTGTGGTAGGCGGCTCCGGGACCGGAAAATCGGTCCTGCTGCGGAGTATCATCGGTCTGCGCAGACCCACATCGGGTGACATCCGGGTCTTTGGCGAAACGCTTGACGCCCTGTCTCCACGGGCCCGTTCCCGAATGGAGCAGCGGTTTGGTGTTCTGTTCCAGGGGGGCGCGCTGTTCACCTCACTGAATCTACAGGAAAACATCGCCGTTCCACTGATCGAACATGCCAGGCTCAAGCGCCCGGATGCAGAGCAGGTAGCACGTATGAAGCTTGCCCTGGCCGGTTTGCCTCCAGACGCCGCCCTGAAGTATCCCGCAGAACTTTCCGGTGGTATGGTCAAGCGTGCGAGCCTGGCGCGGGCTTTGGCCCTGGACCCGGAAATCCTGTTTCTGGATGAGCCCACAGCGGGTCTGGACCCGATTGGCGCAGCGGCTTTCGATGAGCTTATCGTGACCCTCCGCAATGCCCTGGGACTGACGGTTTTCCTGGTCACACATGACCTGGACACCCTGTACTCCACCTGTGATCGGGTCGCCGTGTTATCACAAAAGCGGGTCCTGGTGGCAGACACCCTGGAAACTGTTGCCGCCAACCCGGATGAATGGATCCAGGATTACTTCAATGGCCCTCGAGGCCGGGCCGCGAGCTACGCCGCGGCAAACCGAACACCGAGGCAACAAGGAGAAAACGTCTGATGGAGCCCCGGGCCCACCATGTCATTATTGGCCTGTTCACTGTCCTGGCGGTCAGCGCCGCACTTGTGTTCGCGCTCTGGCTGGGCAAATCCTCGGCGGATCGGGAATGGGCCTACTACCAGATCGGCTTCTATCACCCGATCTCCGGCCTGTCCAAAGGCAATCCGGTGCTTTACAGCGGTGTCCCGGTGGGCGAGGTGCTCGATTTGACGCTGGACCCGGACAATCCGAGCCACGTTCGTGTGCTGGTCCGGGTCGACAAGGAAGTGCCCATTCGCAAGGATACCCGCGCGGGTCTGATCCTCGCCAATATCACTGGCAGTATGAGTGTGCAGTTCCGGGGTGGTACCAAAGACAGTCCAGTGCTTGAGGGGAACCGCAACAACCCGCCCCTGATCACGGCAGATCCCTCAGCCTTCAGCAGCCTGCTGACCAATGGCGAGGCATTGATCGAGAAAACCGAGATTCTGCTTACCAATGCCAACAACCTGTTCTCCGAGAAGAACCTGGAAAACATGAGCAGTATCCTGGAGAACACCCGGAACGCAACCGATTCCCTGGTGACCCAGCGGAAAGAACTGCTGGCACTGATGGAGCAGTTCGATGCCGCCGGTGTGCGGGCGGAAGAAGCAGCGATCAAGGTCTCCAGTGTTTCTGACAATGCCAATGCCATCCTTCTGGAAAGGGTCTCACCGGTGCTCAACTCGATGGACCGGGCGCTTTCCACCCTTCAGCCGGCCCTGGCCCGACTCGATGATCTGACCCGAAACAATAAAGGCGCACTGGATGCCGGCCTGCAGGGACTGGGCGAACTGACGCCGGCCATCCGGGAACTGCGCAGTGCCCTGCGCAACCTGAACCAGTTGGCTACGGGCCTGGAGGCGAATCCGGCAGGCACCCTGCTGGGTGGTTCCAGGATCAAGGAAGTTGAGCAATGAGAAGCTGTTTTCGAGCGGTCACCCCGTTGGTAGCGTCGTTTGCCATAACTGCCTGTACCATCTTTCCTACTCCGGAGGCGCCCCGTGTCATGGATCTGGGGTCGATCGAGCCGGTGCAACGCCTGGAGAACCGTCACGCCAGGTCCCTGAGGGTGGATACCCCCCTGGCATCCGAGCCTGTGAACGGGACCCACATCCTGACCAAACCCACCCCCCATGAATTCCGGATGTATGGCGACGCCCGTTGGCGCGACAGCGCACCGGTACTGGTTCGTGATCACCTGATCGACACCCTGCGCCAGAGTCAGGGGTTTGCCAATGTCGTGACCGATACCAGTGCTGCCAGTACAGACCTGACGCTGATCAGTGAGCTATCCTCTTTCCAGGCAGAGAAAAGCGAGGGGGAAACTCGAGTTGTGATTGAACTGCACACAGAAGTGCTGGACAACCGGTCACGCAAGAGCCTGTGTGTGCGTGACAGCCGGTTGACCCAGCCAGCGGCGAGCAGTGAACTGGATGAGGTGGTCAGGGTTTTCGGTAAAACCGCCAATCGGCTGGCAGAGGAAACTATGCTCTGGGTACACCGCTGCCTGGAGGAAAACTGAACCCGAGAGCCGGACATTCCGGCTATTCACTGCCGGGAAACAGATCCTTCCAGGCGGCTTTGAGGTAAAGGATCATGGACCACAGGGTCAATACCGCCGCCACATACAGCAGCGCGATGGCCACATAGGCCAGGGTCTCGCCCGGGGGAAACGCCAGCAAACCGACAATGGCCGCCATCTGGGCCGTCGTCTTGATCTTTCCAATGTAGGAAACCGCCACGCTCGCCCGACTGCCCATTTCCGCCATCCACTCCCGTAGCGCGGAAATCACGATTTCCCGGCCGATGATCACCGTGGCCGGAATGGTCAGCAGCGCCACGGAATGCTCTTCAATCAATACCGCCAGGGCCACCGCCACCATGAGCTTGTCCGCAACGGGATCCAGGAAGGCGCCGAACGGCGTGCTCTGGTTGAGTTTGCGGGCCAGATACCCATCCAGCCAGTCAGTCCCCCCTGCCAGGGCAAAAATAAGGGCACTGACGATGTAGCTCCACTCCACGGGCAGGTAGAACACTACGACAAACACGGGGATCATCACGATGCGGGAAAGTGTGAGCAGGTTGGGCAGGTTCATGGGCTTCCTATTCGTCATGCAATGCTGCGTAAATCGTTTCCGCCAGGGCTTTGCTGATGCCCTGAACCTTCGCCATCTCCTCGACGCTGGCCTTACGGATCTCCTGGATTCCGCCAAAGTAGCGGATCAGTTCGCGGCGGCGTTTCGGCCCCACCCCCTCGATTCCCTCAAGGGTGGACTGCCGACGCTTCTTGTCCCGCCGCGCCCGGTGACCGGTTATAGCGAACCGGTGCGACTCGTCCCGGATGTGCTGGATCAGGTGCAATGCAGGTGAATCCGCGGGCACCCGGAAAACATCCCCGGTGATGGCATCAATGAGCTGCTCCATACCGGCCCGGCGGGTAACGCCCTTGGCGACACCGATCAGCGGAATATCCGGGATTCCGAGCGCATCGAAAACCTCCCGGGCGACACTCAACTGGCCCTTGCCGCCATCAATGAACACCAGATCGGGACGCTTGCCTTCACCGGCGATCATCCGCTTATAGCGTCTGGTCAGCACCTGGCGCATTGCACCATAGTCGTCGCCGGCCTTCACGTTTTCAATGTTATATAGCCGGTAGTCGCTCTTCAGCGGGCCATTCTCGTCGAAAACGACACAGGATGCGACCGTGTTTTCCCCGTGGCTGTGGCTGATATCGAAACATTCCATGCGCGAAGGGGTTTCCGGCAGCTCCAGCAGATCCCGCAAAGCCAGCAAACGGCGGTAAACGGTCTCCTTGCTGGCCAGATGCGTCAGCAGGGTCTGCCGTGCATTGGTCATTGCCAGTTCCAGCCACCGGCGCCGCTCTCCGCGCACGTTACCACGGATCCGGGTCTCGCGGTTAGCCGCCTCGGAGAGGGCCCGGGCCAGCAATTCCTGGCCTTCTACTTCGACCGGCACCAGGATATCCCTGGGAATCTCGCGGTGGGTATTGCCCCCGAAATAATACTGACCCAGGAAAGCGCTCAGCAATTCACCTTCGGTCTGTTCGATCGAGTACCGGGGGAAATAGTCCTTGGTGCCCAACACCCGGCCACCACGCACAATAATCACCACAATACAGACAATGCCTGCATCCTGGGCAATGGCGATGACATCCGCATCACCTCCGGCACTGTCCACGGATTGCTGCTCCTGGACGTGACGCAGGTGATTTATCTGGTCCCGGTAGGCAGCTGCCTTCTCAAACTCAAGGTTCTTTGAGGCCGTTTCCATAGCATTCATCAGGTCGTGGATGATCGCCGGGTTCTTGCCCTCCAGGAACATGGTGGCATGGCGGATGTCTTCCTGGTATTCCTCAGGGCTGATGTAACCCACGCAGGGTGCCGTGCAGCGATTGATCTGGTATTGCAGACAAGGTCTGGTTCGATTCCTGAAATAGCTTTCGCTACAAGACCTTATGCGGAAAATCTTCTGTAGGATATTAAGACTTTCCTTGACTGCTCCGGAGCTCGGGTAAGGGCCGAACCAGGTGCCGCCGCCTTTCTTGGTCCGCCCCCTTCTAAAGGTCAGGGATGGATAATCCTTGTGGGAGGACAGATAGATATACGGGTAGGACTTGTCGTCCCGCAGCAGGATGTTATAGGGCGGCCGCAGGGACTTGATCAGGTTCTGTTCCAGCAGCAGGGCTTCGGTCTCGCTGCCGGTGATGGTGACCTCGATGGAATCGATTTTGGCGACCAGGGCCTCGGTCTTCGGTGCCAGGCCGGTTTTACGGAAATAACTGCTGACCCGCTTTTTCAGGTTGCGGGCCTTGCCCACATACAGCACCTCACCCGCCGCGTCGTACATCCGGTAGACGCCGGGTCTTTCGGTCAACTGTTTGAGGAAGTTTTTGCTGTCGAACTCCCCGTTTTGCCCGGGCTTGGGGTCAGACCTTGTCGGCATCCAGCAATCCAAGCCGCACCGCCATCAGGGCCAGTTCCACGTCGCTGGAGATTTCCAGCTTTTCAAAGATCCGGTAGCGGTAGCTGTTGACGGTCTTGGGGCTCAGGCACAGCTTGTCGGAGATTTCCTGGACCTTCAGACAGTCCACCACCATCATCGCGATCTGCATTTCCCGCTCGGACAGGCGCTCGAACAGCGATAGCTCGCCATTCTCGTCCTTATTACCGGAGATCTGTTTGAGCGCCATCTTCTGGGCGATTTCAGGGCTGATATAACGCTGGCCGGAATGGGCCTGGCGGATGGCGCGCACCATCTCCTGGATATCTGCGCCCTTGGTAATATAGGCACTGGCGCCACTCTGCATCACCCGGGTCGGATAGGGGTCGTCGGCGCAGGCGGTAACCACAATCACGCGGATCGAATCATCAATACGGAGAATCCGGCGGGTGGCCTCCAGGCCGCCGATACCCGGCATGCGGATATCCATCAGGACAATGTCCGGCCGCTGCTTGCGCACAAACTCGATGGCGCCTTCTCCGGACGATGCCTGACCCACCACATCAATGTCGGGGTTGTCCGCCAGCATCCGGGTAATTCCGGATCGCACCAGTTCGTGGTCGTCGACAACCAATACGCAGATCAAGATTCCACCTCGCACACGGCTTCAGGAAATACAACGGGATTCTACCCTACTCGGGCATGGCCAGTCCGGCAGTATTTTCTACCGGATCGAACCAGACCACCAGATCACCCCGCCGGACGGCTGCCATGACCCGCGCCCTCTCGGCAAAAGGGTTCTCGGTGTCATTGAGGCCATGGTAGCGGGTGCAGTACTCCTCAACCAGTCCCTGAAGCTGGTCCTCTGTGAGTAGCTCCGTATCCACCACGAATTTCTCCTGCCGTGGGTCCGGCTCTGGTTGCAGGGCTGCTTCGTCAGTCATTATCCCTCCTCCGGGTAAGGGTATGGTAAGGATTTAACGGCCCGGGTAGAAGCCCCTGTAACAACGGGTTCGCTTCAAAATGCTGACATGATTCACTATCATGCTCCCCTTTCAACGGTTTGGATGCTAATGGACCAGTCTGTATTCCGCCTTACCCTGCCGATCCTGTTCGGTTACATTCCGCTCGGAATGGCCTTCGGCGTGCTGTTCTCGACTCAGTTGGATTATCCCTGGTGGGCAGCGCCACTGATGGGCCTGCTCATCTATGCCGGCGCCGGCCAGATTCTGGCGGTCAGCCTGCTGGCCGTCGGCGCAGGCATGGTCGAGGTCTTTGTGGCCATGTTCGTGCTGAACGCCCGGCACCTGTTCTACGGACTGTCACTGCTGGGCCGGTTCCGCGGTGCAGGCTGGCGCAAGGCCTACCTGATTTTCGGGCTGACAGACGAAACCTATTCCCTGCTCACCAGCCGTCCCCGGGGCTCCGACCGCCACCGTGAACAAGAGCTGGACTTCCGCATTACCGGATTTAACCAGTGCTACTGGGTGGTTGGTTGTGCCATTGGCGCCCTGCTTGGCGAGAACGTGGCCTTCGACAGCACAGGCATAGAATTCGCCCTGGTTGCCCTGTTTATCGTGCTGACAATCGAACAGTACAAGGCCCTGAAAGACAGCTTCCCGATCTGGACCGGTGCCGCGGCGGCCGGTATCGCCATGCTGCTTTTGTCCCCGTCACACCAGCTGATCGGCGCTATTGTCATCGTGACCGCCGTGCTGCTGGTACACTATCGACGCCTCACAGACACCGGCGCAGCCGGGGGCGCAAATCATGGCTGACATGTCCTACCTGCTTTCCTTCATCGCGGTAGCCGCCATCGCCACCTTTGCCACCCGGGTGATCCCGTTCGTGTTCTTCGAGCGCCATACCGAGCACCCGCTGATCAAGCACCTGGGCCGTTACCTGCCGGCGGCCGTCATGGCCTTGCTGGCGATGGTGTTCCTCACCCGTTCAGCTAGCTGGAACTCCGCCATCCCGGGCCTGGATGCGGTACTTCCCGGCTTGTTGGTGGTAGCCATCCATCTGTGGCGGAGTAATGCCCTGCTGTCCATCGCGTCCGGCACTGCCGCTTACATGACCATCCAGCAAACGGGATTTCTTTCGGGATTCTGAGCTTTTTGCTTTTCACTCGCGTAAAGCTACAGTAAAGAAAAGCCGGGGAGCCCCAGTTAATCAGAGGCTCCCCGGAAACCCACCAGACAGAGAGAGCCCCATGGTTACGCTCAACATTAACGGCGAGCAACACGAGCTCGACGTCCCGGACAACATGCCGCTGCTCTGGGCCATCAGGGATGTGGTCGGCATGAAAGGCACCAAATTCGGCTGCGGTGTGGCCCAATGTGGCGCCTGCACCGTGCACCTGAATGGCACGGCCATCCGTTCCTGCGTGACCCCGGTGTCAGCGGCCAAAGGCGAGATCACAACCATCGAAGCCATGGCCAAAGACCCGGTGGGCAGCAAGGTCCAGCAGGCCTGGCTGGACCTTGGTGTCGCCCAATGTGGCTACTGTCAGGGTGGCCAGATCATGAACGCCACTGCCCTTCTGAAAAAAACGCCTAACCCGGATACCAGTGAGATCGTCGATGCCATGGCCGGCAACCTTTGCCGCTGCGGTACCTACAACCGGATTCTCGCAGCCATCGAGCGCGTGGCCGGCAAGGAGGACCAGGCATGAGCAGATCCGACCACAAACTTCTGCTGGCGAACGTAAGCCGGCGGCGTTTTCTTATGGGGCTGGCCGGTGGTTCGGCCCTGGTGCTGGCCGCGCGCTGGGATATGCCCCTGGCCAATGAAAATGCCCAGTTCGGTGCGGGTGCCATGCCCGGTGGCTGGGTCGATGATCCGAACGTGTTCATCCATATCGATTCCGATGGCACCGTCACCGTCGTCAATAACCGATCCGAGATGGGCCAGGGTATTCGCACCAGCCTGGTGTTGGTGGCCGCCGACGAACTGGGGGCAGACTGGGACCGGGTGAAGGTGCGCCAGGCTGAAGCCAACCAGGCAAAATACGGCAACCAGAATACCGACGGCTCCCGCAGCATGCGCCACTGGTACGCCCCCATGCGTCGGGCCGCGGCCGCTGCCCGCCTGATGCTGGAACAGGCCGCCGCCAACCAGTGGACGGTGCCGCTCCATGAGGTCCGGACCGACATTCACAAGGTCGTCCACATCCCGTCCGGCAAGGTACTGGGGTTTGGTGAACTGGCGAAAGCCGCCAGGGAGCTGGAGGTGCCCGGTCGAAATGATCTGGTGCTGAAAACCGATGACGAACTGCGTTTTATCGGCCGTGAATCCGGCTATATCAACGGGAAGCTGGAGTCCGCCTACCCCAAAGCCATTGACGGCGAAGACATCGTTACCGGCAAGGCGATCTTCGGTGCCGATGTTGAGGTGGAAAACCCGTTGTATGCAGTCATAGCTCGCCCTCCGGTCTACGGAGGCAAGGCAAAAAACTACGATGATTCGGAAAGTCTGAAAGTGCCGGGCGTGGAGAAAACCCTCGAAATCGAAGGCACCGGGCAACCGGCCGGTTTCAGTCCACTCGGCGGTGTGGCAGTGGTTGCCACCAATACCTGGGCAGCCATCGAGGGCCGCAGGAAATTGAAAATCGAGTGGGATAACGGCCCGGCCGGGAACAATGCCAGCTATACCTCCGAGTCCTATCGCAAGGCGCTGGAGGAGCGTGCCCAATCGCCCGGCCGGGTTATCCGGGACCGCGGCGACGTCGAAGGTACCCTGAAGCAGGCGAGCAAGACCGTATCCGCTACTTACTACATGCCGCACATGGCGCAATCCCCCATGGAACCCATGGTGGCAACTGTACTGGTCAAAAACGGTGAGGCGGAAGTCTGGGCTCCTGTCCAGAATCCCCGTGCCACCCGGGATACCGTCGCGGGTCGGCTGGGTATGGACCGGGAAAAGGTACGGGTCAACGTGACCCTGCTCGGCGGTGGTTTCGGCCGGAAATCCAAGCCCGATTACGCGGCAGAAGCGGCGAGCGTGGCACAGGCCTTTGAGGGACGACCTGTGCGCCTGCAGTGGACCCGTGAAGACGACATTCACCACGCCTATTTCCATGCGGTCTCTGTGGATCATCTGGAAGCGGGACTGGATGGAGACGGTAACGCCCTGGCATGGCGCCATCGCACCCTGTCGCCCAGCATTGGTTCCCTGTTCGCCCCGGACCCGAAACACAAGGGCGAGTCCGAACTCGGCATGGGCTTCAACACCATGCCGTTCAGTATTCCCGCGATCCGGCTGGAGAACCCGCCGGCACCGGCCCATGTGAGAATCGGCTGGTTCCGCTCGGTCTACAACCTCCCCCATGCCTGGGCCATCCAGAGCTTTGCCCACGAGGTCTCGGTCGCGGCCGGCAGAGACCACCGGGATTATGTCCTGGAGCTACTTGGCCCGGGGCGGGAGATCCATAACCTCACGGTCGGAGATGGCTGGAACTATGGTGAAGACCCGGAAATGTATCCCATTGACACCGGGCGCATGCGCGCCGTGATCGAGAAAGCCACAGAGGCTGCCGGCTGGGGCAAGACGCTACCGGAAGGTCGCGGAATGGGGTTGGCGTTCCATCACAGCTTCGTCTCCTATACCGCCATCGTGTTCGATGTAGAAGTCGATGACAGCGGCAACGTGATCATTCACCGGGCCGACATTGCCTTTGACTGCGGCCGCCAGGCCAATCCGGAGCGGATCCGCTCCCAGCTCGAAGGCGCCTGTGTGATGGGTATCGGTATCGCCCTGAAAAGCGAAATTACCTTCAAGGATGGCGTTGCCCGACAGGACAACTTCGATACCTACCTGCTGCCCCGGATGCCGGACGCACCGAAGCAAATCCATATTCACCTGATGGATCGGCAGGACGAGCCCATGGGTGGTGCGGGTGAGCCCGGCCTGCCCCCGGTAGCGCCGGCATTGTGCAATGCCATCTATGCCGCCACCGGCAAGCGCATACGCCGGCTGCCCGTGGGTGATCAGCTGAAGGCCTGAGCGAATAACGGGGGCCTGTTGCAGGCCCCTGAATTATTTCGCATATCGTTGCGCCCGACTCTGTGCTGTGGTCTGCAGCACCTCTCCGGATACCTGACGGCCTCAAGATGAACCTGATCGACATCTTTCTTCAGACACTGGAAACCACCTTGCCGGTATTTGCCATGGTCTTTATCGGACTCGGGCTGAGGCGGATCGGCTGGATCGACGCTCCCTTCATCAATACCGCCTCTGCCCTGGTCTTCAAGGCAACACTGCCGACCCTGGTATTCCTGAGCATCATCCGCGCCGACCTGAACACCGCGCTGAATCCTGAACTGCTGCTGTTCTATCTGCTGGCCACCCTTGGCGGGTTCGGCCTGACCTGGCTCTGGGCGGCCTGGCGGGTGCGCAGAGAGGATCGCGGGGTATATGTGCAGGGAGCTTTCCGCGGCAACTGCGGGATCGTCGGCCTGGCGCTGGCGGCCAACCTGTATGGAGATTTCGGATTATCCGCCGGCGGTATTCTGCTTGGTCTGGTGATCATCTCCTACAACGCGCTCTCGGTGGTGGTGCTGATTGCCTACCAGCCCGGTCAGTCCGCCAGCTGGCGCAAGATCATCCATGACATTGTCCGCAACCCCCTGATTATCGCCGTTGTGGTGGCCATTCCCTTTGCCTGGCTCAATATCGGGTTGCCCGCCTGGGTAATGACCAGCGCGGACTATTTTGCCTCCCTCACCCTTCCGCTGGCGCTGCTGTGCATAGGGGCCACCGTCTCCCTGGACTCCATTCGCAGCGACAGCAGGACAGCGTTCGGTTCCAGCACCATGAAAATGATCGTGTTGCCGGCCCTTTGTACCGCCGCCGGCTGGCTGGCCGGTTTCCGGGGGCCGGAACTGGGCCTGATGTTCCTGTTCTTCGCCAGCCCGACCGCCGCCGCCAGTTTCGTGATGGCCAAGGCGCTCGGTGGCAACGACCGCCTGGCAGCCAATATCATTGCCCTGACCACTCTGATGGCCAGCGTTACGGTCACCGCCGGCGTCTTCGTGTTACGCAGTTACGGTATTATCTGAGAAACCACCGCACGAACCGTCTCGAAGCCGCGTTGACAACCCCCGAGGTAACCACCGCCAAACAGGTTGTAGTGGTTCAGATAGTGGTACAGATTATAGATGTCCCGCTTGCGGGGATAATCCGGGGAGCGGGCGTACATCCGATCGTAGGCCTCGTAGAACGCCTCGCCGAAGCCCCCGAACATTTCGGTCATGGCCAGATCTGCCTCCCGGTCCCCGCAATAGACCGCCGGATCAATAAGCCAGGGGGTGTTCCGATCAAACAGAACATTGCCGCTCCAGAGGTCCCCGTGCAGAAAGCTCGGATGCTCACAGGTATCATCCAGCCACCGGGCCAGGGCCTGGCCGTGGCGCTGAAGCACCGTCTCAAACTCACCACGGATCTCCTGATTCCGGATCCGACTCACCTGATAGCCCAGGCGGTCCGAAACGAAAAACTCGCCCCAGGACTCCGACCAGCGATTCGGCTGCGGCGACAGCCCGATGTAGTTGTCCCGTCTCCAGCCGTATCGATCCTGCTTCAGCCGGTGCATCAGCGCCAACCCTTCTCCGAGCATGGAAAGGGTTTCGGCGGTGGCGGGTTCGGATTCGATATCGGTGATCTCCAGCACATTATTATCCACCCGAACCACTTCCGGAATCCGTACATCCGTGACTCCCGCCTGCGCCAGCGCTGAGCGAAGGCTCTCCAACCCCTCCGCCTCACAGATCAGTGCATCGTCAAATCCGGTGGTATTATGTTTGGTGAACATGGCTCTTCCTTTTCTTGAGTCGTTTCCGGCCGGGGCGTTAAATTGTTCTCAGGCTAACATGTAACGGAGTGGCGTGACCGCTATGGACAAGAAACGCTGGAGAATGCTGATCTCGGGCAAGGTGCAGGGAGTCTACTACCGGGCTTCGACCGAAAAGGAAGCCAATCGGCTGGGGCTGTCCGGCTACGCCAGGAACCTGCCGGACGGACGCGTCGAGGTAATTGCCGAAGGCAGTCCGGAAGAGCTCCGGCAACTGCACCAGTGGTGCCAGGAAGGCCCCCCTGCGGCCAAAGTGACTGATATCGAGATTGAGGAACAGCGGGCCAATGGAGAGTTCCCGAATTTCGGGGTACGGTACTGATATTTCAGCGATGCTGGGGTTTTGTATTGGCGGAGAGGGGGATTATTCGGCCCTGCGGGCCTCACCCTTCGGGGCCGTCGTCGCGTCGCTCCGACGTTCCTCAGGCTGCCTCGCAGCCTTCGGTCGAACCCGCGAGGGTTCTTCTTACCCTTCCAATCAGCCAATAAAAAACCCCAGCGATGCTGGGGTTTTGTATTGGCGGAGAGGGAGGGATTCGAACCCTCGATACGCTATTAACGTATACACACTTTCCAGGCGTGCGCCTTCAGCCACTCGGCCACCTCTCCAATAAACTGTTTCAAATCAGCGGTGTTGCCGCTGATTTGAGGGCGCAAACTTTAATGGTTTTTCAGGCCCTTGGCAACACCCTATCCGGAAATCGCCGAAAAAATTTCATATTGGCCCGAATTCCGGTTAACGGTTGAACAAGTTCAGAACTATCGTTAACAGAACGCTGATGATGATCATCGAGGTAATCGGTATAAACACCCGACTGTTTTCCGAGCGGATGTTAATATCCCCCGGTAACTTGCCGAACCAGTTCAGCAGGCCCGGGGCGAAATGTAGTATGGCTCCAAGTACAACAAGAATAAGGCCCGCGATTACAAGCCATCGCGCCATGGGGAACTCCTCTTACGAAACTGCCCTCTCAGAACAAGGAGGATAACAATGCTGATGAATGCACACCAATCGGTCCTGGTCCTGATTGATCTCCAGGAGAAGTTGATGCCCGCGATCAGCTTCGGCGAAGAAGTGGCTGACCGGTGCACAACACTGGCGACGATTGCAGGGCTCCTTGAGGTGCCTGTGCTCGGTACCGAACAACTGCCGGACAAACTCGGCCCCAATATCGAATCGGTGCGGGAACTGTGTGACTCGGTTCTCAACAAGACCCATTTTGATGCCTGCCCGGATGGCCTGATTGACCAGTTGCCGGAAGGCCGCCAGCATATTGTCATTGGTGGCTGTGAGACCCATGTCTGTATGATGCAGACCGCCCTGAGCCTCCTGGATGCGGGCTACAAGGTTTGGGTGGTGGCGGATGCCACCGGATCTAGAAACGATTTTGACCGGGATGTCGCCCTGGACCGGCTGAACGAGAGTGGAGCCCGGATTGTGACCCTGGAAATGGTTGCTTTCGAGTGGATGCGCGATTGCCGGCATCCGCGATTCCGGGATATCCAGGCGCTCATCAAGTAAAGGGCCTGATGGGGTCATCCACTGCACATTAGTTGTCCGGATCCGTACTCAGCGCGTTGAAATTGACAGGGTCCATGCAAATTGCCCGGACGCCCTCATGGGCCAGCTTCCATTGACTCATTATTATATTCGCGTAATCAAAGCGGCGTTTTACCACCTTCGGCTGGCCGTTGCGTGGGGTTAATCTGCTAATATCCCGCTTCACACCGCTGGTCCTGCTGATTTACCCGGTCAGAACATTGGCAACAACATCGAGAGTGTCCCGGATATGACCCAATACGCCCCTTTTCCCCGCCACCTGCTTTCTCCGCTGCCGGCCGCCCTGGCTGTCTTATTCAATGCCGGCGTTCGTGGTGCAGGCTACGCCGTGTTCGGCGAGGTGACCGAAGGCATGGTTGTGGTTGACGCTATCGCCGGCGCCAGTGTCGAAACCGGCTACGCCCGTGGCATGAGAGGCGTACCGGTCGAGCCGGTCATCATCGAGAAGGTTTCGGTGGTCAGCAACGACGGGTAGAGCATGACTGACTGCACTGTACGCCCGCCAGCCATCGAACCCGCCGATCTTGTCTGGCGGGACGGAATACCGGAGTCGGCCCGGTTCGGGGATGTCTATTTCTCCCGGGACAATGGCCTCGCAGAAACCCGCTATGTCTTCCTGGACCACAACAACCTGCCCGACCGGTTCCGGGACCTGTCACCTCAAGGCGCGTTCGTGATCGCGGAGACGGGCTTCGGTACCGGTCTCAATTTTCTCGCTGCCTGGCAGGCCTGGCGAAGACACCGGCCGGATAACGGGTCCGTACTGCATTTCATCTCGGCCGAACGCTACCCACTCACGCGCGATGATCTCAAGCGCGCTCTGGACCTCTGGCCCGAACTGGCACCGCTCGCTGCGGAACTGCTCGCCCATTACCCGCCTCTTGTCCGGGGTACACACCGCCTGGTACTGGACGAAGGCCGCGTGCGCCTGACCCTGTACTTTGGCGATGTACTGGATGCCTGGAGAGCGCTTTCATTCTCTGCCGACGCCTGGTTCCTGGATGGTTTCGCCCCGGCCCTGAATCCCGACATGTGGCTTGACCAGGCTATGGCCCTGATCCGTGAACACAGCAGGCCGGGCACGACCCTGGCCACCTTCACCGCGGTTGGCAGGATACGCCGGGCACTTGAGGGCGAAGGCTTCGAGATGCGTAAAACCCGGGGTTATGGTCGCAAACGCGATATGATTGCCGGGGTGCTGTCCGGCACCGCTTCCAGCGACTCGCCGGTTTCTTCCGGCACTGTGGCCATCATCGGTGCAGGCATCGCCGGCACCCTGCTGGCCCGGAACCTGGCCAGTCGCGGCGTGGCCGTCACCCTGATCGATGCGGAAGAAACTGCCGGTGCCGCGGCGTCCGGCAATCTTCAGGGCGCGATGTATGTCAAGCTCGGGGTCGAATTCAATACCCAGACAGAACTGGCCCTCTCCGCCCTGACCTTCAGCCAGCGCGCCTACGAGCCCTACCGGGGTGCCTTCTGGCACCCGACCGGCCTGCTGCAGCTGGCGTGGAGTCCCCGGGAACAGGACAGGCAGGCCCGTTTTCTGGACCGCAACCTGTACCCCGAAGAGCTTCTGTACCCTGTGGACGCAGCCACCGCCTCCGAACTCACCGGCATCCCCGTAACCAACGGTGGGCTTTGGTTTCCCAACAATGGCTGGCTGTCACCCGGCAGCCTCTGCCGGGAGCTGGCCGGTCACGCCCTGATTGATTGCCGATTCGGTACACGGGTGGAAAGGCTGATGCCCTGCAACGGCAAGTGGCACCTTTCCAGCTGTAATGGCGCGGATATTATCGCAAACAGTGTGGTGATTGCCGCAGGCCACAAGTCGGCGGAACTGATCCCGCTCAAGGGCGAGTACCGGTTCAAGGCCATCCGGGGTCAGGTAACTCATGTCCCCGAAGAAACCATCCGGGCGCCGAAGGCGGTCATCTGCGGCCAGAAATACCTGAACCCCTGCCAGAACGGTCTGGCCGTGACCGGGGCCACCTTTGACCTGCGCAGTGCCAATTCCTCCGTCACCCGCGAGGCAAACACCGAAAACCTCCAGCAGCTCAATGACATGTTACCGGGGTTGCTTGCCGAGCACGGAAGCGACGGGGATTTCGAGGGGCGGGTCGGCTTCCGCTGCACTACCCACGATTACCAGCCGGTGGCCGGAATGATCGCAGACTGCAACGGGCAATCCCTGGAGGGCGTATACCTGCTTACCGGCCTGGGGAGCAAGGGCCTTACCTACGCGCCTCTGCTGGCCGAATACGTGGCGGACCGGCTCACCGGGCAACCGGCGTGCCTGCCTGCGACGCTCGCGCACTGCGTTCGGCCGGACCGAATCTGTCAGGACCGGGCCGGGAAAACCGGCAGAGTGCGTCCACTTCATCGTTCAGTGTAAGTGTCCTGTTCCAGCCTCTCCGGCCTCTGCGCAGCCGCGCGATTGTAATGCAGGGCTCAGCCTTCGAGCCCGTGCTCTTTCAACAGCTTCAGCAGGCCTTCTTCGTCAAGAACCGGAACACCCAGCTGTTCGGCCCTGGCCAGCTTTGAGCCGGCCGCCTCGCCCGCCACAACACAGGCGGTTTTCTTCGAGACGCTGCCGGCAACCCTCGCGCCGAGCGTTTCCAGCTTTTCCCTGGCCTCGTCACGGGTCATCCCGGACAGGGTGCCGGTGAGGACCCAGGTTTCGCCCTGGAGCGGTTTCTTGTCCTGCTGTTCCACCACCTCTTCCTGCCACCGGACACCAGCGTCCTTCAGGGCCTGGAGGGTTTCCTGGTTATGGGGCTGATCGAAGAAGCTGCGGATATGTCCGGCGACAATGGGGCCAACGTCCGGCACTTCCTGCAGGGCCTCCTCATCCGCATCGGCGATGGCCTCCAGGGTTCCGAAATGACTGGCCAGGGCTTTGGCAGTGGCCTCGCCCACCTCCCGGATACCGAGGGCGTAGAGGAAACGCCACAGCACTGGTTCCCGGGAGCCTTCGATGGCCTTGATCAGGTTACTGGCGGATTTCTCCCCCATTCGTTCCAGGCTGGTCAGGTCCTTTGCCTTGAGCTGATACAGGTCCGCCACAGTTTTGACCATACCCCGATCCACCAGGATATCGATCCATTTTTCCCCCAGTCCTTCGATGTCCATGGCCTTTCTGGAGGCATAATGACGGATGGCTTCTTTCCTCTGGGCCGGGCAGTACAGGCCGCCGGAACAGCGGGCAACCACCTCGCCTTCAATCTGGATAACGTCGGAACCGCACACCGGGCAGGTTTTCGGCAGTTCCACCGACCTGGCGTTTTCCGGGCGCTTGTCCACAACCACCTTGACTACCTGTGGAATCACATCCCCGGCCCTGCGGATGAATACAGTGTCGCCGATGTGAACATCCAGCCGACGAATCTCGTCCATGTTGTGCAGCGTCGCGTTGCTGACGGTTGCGCCGCCCACAAATACCGGCTTGAGGCGCGCTACCGGAGTCACGGCACCGGTACGGCCAACCTGGAATTCCACGTCTTCGATGACGGTCAGCTCTTCCTGGGCCGGAAACTTGTGGGCAATGGCCCATCGGGGCGCCCTGGACACAAACCCCAGCTGCTGCTGGAGATCCAGCCGATTGACCTTGAATACGATGCCATCAATCTCGTACGGGAGGGAGTCCCGTTTTTCCATCAGCTCGTTATAGGCCTCAAGGCACTCCTCTATACCTTTGGCCTTGCGCATTTCCGGATTAATTCGGAAGCCCCAGCGCTTTACCTGCTGCAGACTGTCCCACTGGGTATCCGGCAGCAGGCTCTCATCGGTGACAGCAACACTGTAGGCACACATCTCCAGCGGGCGCCTGGCAGTGACCGTGGATTTTTTCTGGCGCAGGCTGCCGGCGGCGGCGTTCCGGGGATTCACAAAGGTCTTTTCACCCTGCTCCGCCAGCCGCTGGTTGAGTTTCTCGAAGCCCGCCCTGGGCATGTATACCTCACCCCGGACTTCCACCATCTCAGGCACATCGTCACCACGAAGTTTGAGCGGCACCGACGGGATTGTGCGGATGTTCGCGGTGATGTCCTCGCCGCTGTAACCATCGCCCCGGGTGGCGGCTACGGTCAGGGAACCATTCTCGTAGCGAAGGCTGACCGCCAGGCCATCAAGCTTGGGCTCGCACACGTACTCGATTTCATCATCGGTTCCGAGGCGCTCCCGGACCCGCCGGTCGAAATCCCTGAGCTCTTCTTCGCTGAAGGCGTTGTCAAGGGACAGCATCGGCAGCCTGTGGACCACTTCCTCGAAGCTGGTATCGGCGCTGCTGCCCACCCGTCGGGTCGGCGAGTCGTCCGAGGCGAGTTCGGGGTAGTCTGCCTCAAGCTGCTGGAGTTCCCGGAACAGACGGTCGTATTCGGCGTCCGGAATGCGGGGATCGTCCAGAACATAATAGTGATAGTTGTGGTCCTCGATCCGGGACCGAAGTTCTTCAACACGCTTGATAATGTCGGGCGTGGCTTTGCTCATCAATGGGCACTCTCGGCTGTCACAAAAATGCCCGGACCGGAGCCGGGCATTGTGCTTTCGGTGTTACGACCCTTAAACCCGCCGGGATCGCTGCTTGCGTTCGAACTCGCGGATACGCTGGCGACAATGCTCGATGGTCTGCGGCGTCATCACACTGCGTCGTTCGTCCTTGAGTTCGCCCCCGAGGTTACGAACCACCGCCTGGGCGGTCTCCAGCATGAACTCAAAGGCCTGCAGTGGCTTGGACGGGCCGGGCAGACTCATGAAGAAGCTGATCCCCGGCGTCTTCATCCCTGCAATATCGGAGGGACTGAAGGTACCCGGCTCCACGGCATTGGCAACGCTGAACTGCACCGGACTGGTAGTGTCTGCTTCCTCGTGACGGTGATAGATGTCCATATCACCATGTTCAAGGCCGCACGCCTCGAACAGTTTCTTGAGGGCCGTGCCAGTGAACTCTTCACCACTCCGGGCGAGTATGTTGATCACAATTACTTCCCGGGCTTCGGGACGGTTGGTGCCCGCCAGTGGCTGGTCGGAACGCCGCGCTGTGGCGGTTCTCCGGGCGGTGTCCTCCTCAACCTCACTGGTGACAATCGGGGGAGCATTTTCTGCCTCTGCCTGTCTGGCAGCCCGGGGCTCTTCAGCGACCTCTGGTTCCGTAGGCCGGGGCGATGGCTCTGCAGCAACAGTGCGGCGCTCGCCGGCGATACCATCATCAACCGCCTCATCGTCACGGGCACCCCAGCCGGAATCCTGGATGTAGTCATCCCGACCGGCAGAAGACAGATGCTCGTCCTCCGCCTTTTCGGGTTCAGGCTCCGCGCGCTGTTCCGGTTTACGGGTTTCCTTCGCTGGCCGGGTCGGTTTCGGCGGTGGGTTGCCAAAGCGGCTGGACCTTTCGGGTTTGACATAACCCCGCTCTTCCAGAACGTCGCGGGAGATCGTCCGGGCTCCGCCATTGGGCAATTCGGGATTGTAGTCCTGCTCGAGGGGAGATTCGTCGAGGTCATCCGCACCCATCCCCGACGAAATGGCCATGGACTCCTTCCGAGCCCGGCGCATCCGACGAATACCATCTATCACGATGCCGAGAATAACCAGGGTACCTATGGCGATTAACCATTCCCTAAGAGACATAGTGCTGTCGTCCTGTCTGCAGGTTCAATAATATTGCTACTCTAAGAAAAGCCTGTAATGAATACAACGCACAGCCGTGCCCTATGGCATTTTTGTCATCCTTGGTGGCAATTCAACCAGTTCCGGCATCAGACCTCGGCCAGGGCTGCTGCTTCCTCCACATCCACGGACACCAGTCGCGAGCAACCCGGTTCGTGCATGGTCACCCCCATCAACTGATCCGCCATTTCCATGGCGATCTTGTTATGGGTAATGTAGATGAACTGCACCTGCTTCGACATCTCCTTGACCATATTGGCATACCGACCGACGTTGGCATCGTCCAGTGGTGCATCCACCTCATCCAGCATACAGAACGGTGCCGGGTTGAGCTGGAAGATGGAGAACACCAGCGCGATCGCCGTCAGGGCTTTCTCCCCGCCGGACAGCAGATGGATGGTGCTGTTCTTCTTGCCCGGGGGCCGCGCCATAATGGCGACACCGGTTTCCAGCAGGTCCTCCCCGGTCAGTTCGAGATAAGCGTTACCGCCGCCGAACACTTTCGGGAACAGTGCCTGCAGGCCGCCGTTGACCTGGTCGAAGGTTTCCTTGAAGCGCTGGCGGGTTTCCCGGTCGATCTTACGGATCGCGTTATCCAGCGTTTCCAGGGCTTCCATCAGGTCTTCGTGCTGGCTGTCCAGGTAGGTCTTGCGTTCACTCTGGACCTGATACTCCTCGATGGCCGCCAGGTTGATGGCTCCCAGCCGCTGGATGCGGTTGCCGATTTTCTCGAGCTCCCCGGCCCAGTCCTTCTCGCTGGCCCCTTCCGGTAACTGCTCCAGTACCTCCTGCAGTTTCACATCCAGTTCGGTGAGCTGCTCAATATGATTGCCGGACCGGATCTCCAGTGCCTGGGACTCCATCTTGAGTTTTTCCAGCCGGGCGCGGACATCCTGAATCTCATGATCAATGCGGCTGCGGGCCTGCTCCTTTTCACGGACCTCCCGGTCAATCTCTTCCAGGGAGTCCCGGGCTGTACCCAGCTTTTCCTCTTCCGCCAGCCGTCGGTCCAGCAAGCCTTCGAGCTGCATCTGCAGGTCTTCCATGGGCTCCTCGGTATTCTCCCGCGCTTCTCGCAGGATCTCGAGGCGCTCCCGGATCCGCTCCTTTTGCAGTTGCATCCGGTCAATGGTCTGTTTCAGGCCCTCGCGCTGGCTGTTCAGGGTCTGAAGCTGTAGCTGCAGCTGGTGGGCGTGGTCCTGGTCATGACGGGCCTCCTGGCGCAGGCGGTCCAGGTTCTCCCGGAGCGTGTCTCTGTGTTCCAGCAACCTTTCCTTTTCTTGGTCACTATCTTCCATGGAAGCCAGTGCCTGCTGCCATTCCTCCCGGGCCATCTGCAGGCTTTCCTGCTGATCCCCAAGGCTGACAGCTACATCCTCGCGGTCCTCGGTAATCCGTTGCAGCCGGGCATCAATCTGCTCGGCCCGTGCCTTGAGTCCGGAGATCCGGGAGCCGAGACTGCTGAGTTCGCGCTCGGCTTCAGACAGCTTCGCCTGGGCGTCCTCGCGGGTTGCTTCCGCCCGCCCGGCACGCTCCTGAAGCTGCTCCAGGCGTTCGCCTGCCGCCTCCATGGCTGCCTCGGCGCTGGCGAGCTGTTCCGTCAGTTCGGCCACCTTTCTCTGGCGCTCAATGACGCCCACCTGACCGGCATCCGAATCCGGCATCAGAATCCAGTCACGGGCGATCCAGATACCTTCCCGGGTGATCAGACTCTGCCCCACGCCAAGGCTCGCGCGCGAGGCCAGCGCCTCGTCCAGGTTTTCAGCGGTGTCGATTCCGTCGAGCATCGCGGTTACCGCCGGGACGCCAGACACCCTTGCAGCAAGCCCGCTATCACTGCCGGTATCCCCGGGACGGTCCTCAACCATCGCCAAGCCCCGCGGAGCGTCCGCCATGGCACCGGAGAGCCCGGAGATGCCCGGCAGCGCCAGACCCTGGGTGAACCGGCCGATGACCTGCTCTACGGCAAATTCCCAGCCGTCGTCAATCCGGAGGCGCGAAGCCACACGGGGAGCATCCATCAGGTCGTGGTCGGAGAGCCAGGACTGCAGCCGATCATCCTGGCTACCCAGCTGTTCATCCAGCAACGCCTGCTGGGATTCAAGGGACGCCCGGAGGCTCTGGACCCGCTGGCGCTCGTCGGACAGGGCATTCTCGGCTTCGCGCTGCTGCTGGCGGGCTTCGTAGAGCTCGTCCTGGATATCCGCGATGCGCTCGGAGGCTTCTTCCCGCTGAAGCTCCAGGGTCTCCTGTTGCTCCAGCAGGGCTTCCAGTTCCGCCCGGTCCATCTGGCCTTCAAGCAGTTCACGCTCGTCCTCCAGTTTTCGACTCCGGTTCCGGAGCTGTTCGATGGCGTCTTCCAGGGAACGGATCCGCGACTGGGCCAGCTCCGCCTGGCGGCGCGCATCGGAAGAGCGGGTACTGAAGTCTTCCCATTTGTGCTGCCAGTCGCTCATGGCATCTTCTGCCTGCCGGAGTTTCTCGCCGGACTCCTCGGAACGCATCGCCAGGGCTTCCTGTTCCGGCTCCATCATGTCCAGCTCTTCCTGGATACCGGCCAGTTTTTCCTCGTCCTGCTCCAGCTCCCGCGCCAACTCGCGCTCGTTGGCCATGGCCTGGTCCAGTTCGGCGGCCGTCTGGCGGCTGCGCTCGCGCTGGTGCTCCAGACTTTGTTCGATACGGGCGATATCGGCGCCGGCCTCGTAGTAACGGGCCTGGGTGCGGTTGAAATGTTCGGTGCGCTCCTGATGGCTGTCCCGGAGGGATTCCAGGGAGGTTTCGAGGCTCAGCCGTTCGGTCAGCTGCTTTTCAAGTTCCAGCTCGGTATCCCGGGTCCTGCCACGCCAGGTTTGCAGGTCATTGTCCAGGGATCGCCAGCGCAGCACGGTCAGCTCCGCCTTCTTCTGGCGCTCCTCCTGCTTGTAGGCCTTGTACTTCTCGGCGGCAGCGGCCTGGCGCTCCAGATGCTGCAGCTGGCGAGACAGTTCATCACGGAGGTCGGTCAGGCGTTCCAGGTTTTCCTGGGTGCGGCGGATCCGGTTTTCGGTTTCCCGGCGCCGTTCCTTGTACTTGGAAATGCCGGCGGCTTCCTCGATGTAGACCCGGAGCTCCTCCGGCCTGGCCTCGATCAGCCGGGAAATCATGCCCTGCTCGATGATGGCATAGCTTCGGGGCCCGAGGCCGGTGCCCAGGAACAGATCGGTGATGTCACGGCGACGGCATTTGGCGCCATTCATGAAGTATTCGGACTGGCCCTCCCGGGAAACCCGACGGCGCACGGAGATTTCGTTGAAACGGGCAAACTCGCCTGGCGCGGAGCCGTCGCTGTTGTCAAACACCAGTTCAATGGCGGCCTGGCCGACGGGCTTGCGGGCACTGGAGCCGTTGAAGATGACGTCGGTCATGGATTCCCCGCGCAGGTACTTGGCGGAACTTTCCCCCATGACCCAGCGCACCGCATCGATGATGTTCGACTTGCCACAGCCGTTGGGACCCACCACCGCAGTCATGTTGGAGGGAAACGGCACCGTGGTCGGGTCCACAAACGACTTGAAACCGGACAGCTTGATGGACTTCAGGCGCATATCAGGCGTTCCCCTCCTCCCTGAGAATATTCAGGACCTGCTCGCGCTGGTGTTCGCCGAAGGCCTGGATGGCCGCCTGGAGACGGTCGGCATCGCCGGCGGTAACCGCATTCGCCAGCTGGCGGAAGAAGCTTGCCGTCTCGTCAATCTCTTCCCGGAAATGCTCCAGCGCCACGAAGTAGGTGCGACTGATGGCCGGCCGGAAGTTCTCCAGGGTCTCCGCCAGGAACGGGTTCTCTACCAGACGGTAGGCATAGCGCATGACACCAAAGCCGGCGTCGATCACCTGTTCCGCCGCGTCGGCACTGTTGGAGTTGAGGGCGTCGATAACCGCCTGCAGCTCCCGGACCTGGCCCATGACGCCGCCCAGCTCCTCGCCGGACCAGCACTCAAGAACTTTTCGCCCCAGCATGCACAGGAGATCAATGTAGATATCATAGAGGTTGTTGACGCTTTCGGCGGTCAGGCTCGAGACCACGGCGCCCCGGCGGGGAAAGATTTCCACCAGGTGCCGTCGCTGCATGATCAGCAGGGCCTCACGGACAGATCCACGGCTGACATTCAGTTCGCCGGCGACCTTGAGTTCCTGGATTCGCTCGCCTGGTTTGAGATCACGGGTGATGATTCTTTGCCCCAGGTGCTGGGCAATCTGTTCGGACAAACTTTCAGGAGCCTGAAATCTCATAAATTCTGGCGCTCACTTCCCGGGTGGATACAGTCACAAGCACTGGAGTCTAGCACAGGCCGGCACCGGCCCCACCCTTTGTCTTTTGTCCGACATTATGATTGTCCGACACCGGATTTCGCCGGGGACTCTGTACCGGTTTATTTCCGGGAACCGGGCCTGCCGCGCGATTTCAGTTTTTCCGGAGCAGAATCAGCAACCTGCCATTTATTGGCGCCGGCCTTACGGCCCGGACGGGAGGGTGCCTTACGCCGGCGGCGATCATGAGCCGCCTTTTCGCCCGGGGTCTTGGCCGGGATCTGGACCGGGTCCAGACCCACGGTCCGGCTCAGGAGGTCGACCGCCTTCTGGTCCAGTTCTTCCCATTTGCCCACGGTCAGGCGGCTGGGCAGGAAGATCGGCCCGTAACGGACCCGCTTCAGCCGGCTCACCTTCACACCCTGGGATTCCCAGAGCCGGCGAACCTCGCGGTTGCGGCCTTCCAGCAGCGTCACATGGAACCACTGGTTCATGCCGGAACCGCCGGCTGGTGTAATGTCAGTGAACTTCGCCATCCCGTCTTCGAGCAGTACCCCTTCCATCAGGCGCTCGATCATGGCCTCGTCCACTTCCCCGAAGATACGCACGGCGTATTCGCGATCAATCTCGCCGGACGGATGCATCAGCCGGTTGGCCAGCTCACCGTCGGTGGTGAACAACACCAGGCCGGTGGTATTGATATCCAGGCGGCCAATAGAGACCCAGCGGCGGTCCTTCAGCCTCGGCAGCCGGTCAAACACCGTCGGCCGGCCTTCCGGATCCTTGCGGGTGGTCACCTCGCCTTCCGGCTTGTTATAGATCAGTACCCGGCGCAGCACGTCCGCGGCACCGGTGACGTCCAGCCGTTTGCCATCCAGCTCGAACCGGTCCTGTACCGTGGCTTTCTGGCCGGGGCTGACCTGTTGACCGTTAACCGTAAGCCGGCCCGATTCCATCCAGCCCTCGATTTCCCGACGAGAACCGACACCGGCCCGGGCCAGGAGTTTCTGCACCCGTTCCGGCGTATCCGGGCCATTGTTTTGCTGACGTTTTGCTGAGCCTTGGCCTGGTCGATCTGACGCCATGGTTAAATCCTTGAATAATGACTGACGTGTATGTGGTCAGTGAATGGTCTGCTGACTGGATTCGGGGGACTCGAACTCAATCTCCCCCTGCATGCTTTTTTCGATTTCCCGGCCTATTTCCTCGAGATCCCGTACTTCCGACAGTGGCGGCAATTGATCCAGGCCGGTCAGGTTGAAGTAATCCAGGAACTGTTTGGTCGTGGCATACATGGCCGGACGACCGGGCACATCCCGGTGGCCGACAACGCGCACCCACTCTCGCTCAAGCAGGGTGCGAATGATATTGCTGCTTACCGTAACACCACGGATATCCTCGATTTCCCCCCGGGTAATCGGTTGCCGGTAGGCAATCAGGGCAAGGGTCTCCAGCAGTGCCCGGGAGTAGCGCTGGGGTTTCTCCTCGAACAGGCGCCCGACCCATGGTGCGTATTCCTCACGCACCTGCAAGCGGTAACCGCTGGCCACTTTCTTCAACTCGAAACCGCGCCCCTCACACGCAGCCTGCAGCTGAACCATGACATGTTCCATCACCTGCCTGGCCGGTCGCTCGTCCTCTGCGAACAGTTCCCGGAGCTGTTCCAGTGACAGCGGCTTGCCCGCTGCCAGCAGGGCTGCTTCGGCAATGGCCTGAATCCGTAGCAGGTGTTCTTCATTCATGATCAGAATCCGGTGTCTTGGGGTTTCTGGACTTGATGGCGCTCAGTTGGCCGCCCGGGCCCGGACGTGAATCGGCCCGAGGGTTTCGGCCTGCACCACTTCGATCAACTGTTCCCTGACCAGCTCCAGTGTGGCCAGGAACGTGACCACAACACCCAGTCGGCCTTCCTCGGGCGTAAACAGCCTCTCGAAAGGTACAAAACGGTCGTCCTGAAGCACGGAAAGGATGTGAGACATCCGTTCCCGGGTCGACAGAACCTCCCTCTCGACGTGGTGGCTGGTAAACAGGTCCGCACGTTTGAGCACCCCCTGCATGGCCATAAGCAGTTCGCGCAGATCCACATCGGGATGGGGCTGGCTGGACGGCAGCTTCGGCAACCCGGCGGACCCGCCGAAGGTATCGCGCTCCATGCGCGGCAACTGGTCGATATCCTCTGCAGCCTGCTTGAAACGCTCGTACTGCTGCAGCCGGCGAATCAGCTCCGCCCTGGGATCCACTTCCTCTTCGTCCTCGGACTCCTGGCGCGGCAGTAACATCCGGGACTTGATCTCGGCCAGGGTGGCGGCCATCACCAGGTACTCCGCCGCAAGTTCAAAGCGCATCGCTTCAACAGCCCCGATGTAGTCCATGTACTGCCGGGTAATCTCGCTGACATCAATATCCAGGATATTCATGTTCTGGCGGCGAATGAGGTACAACAGCAGGTCCAGCGGGCCCTCGAAAGCCTCCAGGAACACAGCCAGGGCATCAGGGGGAATGTACAGGTCCCTGGGAAGATCAATGACGGGCTTTCCGGAAACCAGGGCCAGTGGCGCCTGTTCATCAGGCGTCTGTTCTGCTTCCCCGACCGTGGTACTGGTATCGTCCGCCATAGTCTTCCCTTGGATGGCACTGACCGGGACAGGGTCACCGGCTGATCGTTAGCGGTAATGCAGCCCCATGGCTGCCCGCACTTCCTCCAGCGTATCACGGGCTGCATCCCGGGCATGCTCGCGGCCTTCCTGCAGGATGGAATACACCAGGTCCGGGTTGTTCTCGTATTCCCTGGCCCGTTCGTGCAGCGGGCGCTGCTCCTCGACGATGGCGTCAATCAGTGGCTTCTTGCAGTCGAGACAGCCGATTCCGGCACTGCGGCATCCGGTCTGCACCCACTCCCGGGTGTCGGCATCGGAATAGATCTTGTGAAGTGCCCAGACCGGACATTTTTCCGGCTCCCCCGGATCGGTGCGGCGTACCCGCTGGGGATCGGTCTGCATGGTGCGAATCTTGTCAGCGACCGCATCCGGCTCCTCACGCAGGCCGATGTAGTTGTTATAGGACTTGGACATCTTCTGGCCGTCCAGCCCCGGCATTTTGGATTCCGGTGTCAGCAGTGGCTGGGGCTCCGGCAGGATGACCTTGCCGCCGCCCTCAATGTAACCGTACAGACGTTCCCGGTCGCCCAGGGAAATATTCTGCTGTTCTTTCAGCAGCGCACGGGCGGTTTCCAGGGCCTCCAGATCGCCTTCCTCCTGGTAACGCTTTTTCAGTTTCCGGTACAGCTTGGCGTTCTTCTTGCCCATCTTGACGATGGCGCCTTCCGCCTGCTCCTCGAAGCCCGGCTCCCGGCCATAAATGTGGTTGAAGCGGCGGGCAATCTCACGAGTAATCTCCACGTGGGAGACCTGGTCGGCGCCTACCGGTACCTTTCCGGCGCGGTAAATCAGGATATCGGCGCTCTGTAGCAGCGGATAACCGAGGAAGCCATAGGTGGCCAGATCCTTTTCCCTCAGTTTTTCCTGCTGGTCCTTGAAGGTGGGAATACGCTCGAGCCAGCCCAGGGGCGTGATCATCGACAGCAACAGGTGCAGTTCCGCGTGCTCGGGCACCTGGGACTGGATGAACATGGTGGAGGACCCCGGGTTCACTCCGGCGGCCAGCCAGTCGATCACCATGTCCCAGACACTCTGCTCGATGCCCGAGGGATCGTCGTACTGGGTGGTCAGCGCATGCCAGTCGGCGATGAAGAAGAAACACTCATACTCGTGCTGGAGTTTGACCCAGTTTTTCAGCACACCGTGGTAATGACCAAGGTGAAGCTTTCCGGTCGGACGCATGCCCGACAAAACCCGCTGCTGGGAATCTACAGAACTCAAAGCACGAACTCCTTCTGTTGCGAATAGTGTGCCCCGGCAAAAGAGGCTGACCGGGCATTATAGTCTGACAGCCCCTCGCCGTTAAGGATACAGGCCAAAAAACAAAACCCCCGGACACCGCCTGGTGCCGGGGGTTTTCCATTCAGGAGGTAAGGCTTACCAGCCAGTCACTTCCTTCAGGGCCTTACCGATTTCGGCCAGGCTGCGCACGGTCTTGACACCGGCGTCGTTCAGGGCAGCAAACTTCTCGTCTGCAGTACCCTTGCCACCGGAGATGATCGCACCGGCGTGACCCATGCGCTTGCCCGGAGGCGCAGTCACACCCGCGATGTAGGAAACAACCGGCTTGGTTACGTTCTCCTTGATGAACGCAGCCGCTTCTTCCTCGGCAGTACCGCCGATCTCACCGATCATGACGATGGCCTCGGTTTCCGGATCTTCCTGCAGCAGCTTCAGGATATCGATGAAGTTGGAGCCCGGGATCGGGTCACCACCGATGCCCACACAGGTGGACTGGCCGTAGCCGAAATCAGTGGTCTGCTTGACCGCTTCGTAAGTCAGGGTACCGGAACGGGACACGATGCCGACCTTACCCTTCTTGTGGATGTGGCCCGGCATAATGCCGATCTTGCACTCGTCCGGCGTAATCACGCCCGGGCAGTTCGGACCGATCATGCGAACACCTTTACGATCAACGTATTCTTTGGCGTACAACATGTCGATGGTCGGGATGCCTTCAGTGATGCAGACGATCAGCTGGATGCCGGCGTCTGCCGCTTCGATGATGGCGTCCTTACAGAACGGAGCCGGTACGTAGATCACGCTGGCTTCCGCGCCGGTCGCTTCAACAGCGTCACGGACGGTATTGAATACCGGCAGGCCAAGATGCTCCGTGCCGCCCTTACCGGGGCTTACACCGCCAACCATCCTGGTGCCATAGGCAATGGCCTGCTCGGAGTGGAAGGTACCCTGGGAGCCGGTAAAGCCCTGGCAGATTACCTTGGTGTCTTTGTTGATCAGGATGCTCATTACTTACCCCCTGCGGCTTTAACGACTTGCTCTGCAGCATCCGCCAGGCTGGTGGCGGCAATGATGTTCAGGCCACTCTCGGCCAGTACCCTGGTGCCCAACTCGGCGTTATTACCTTCAAGGCGAACAACCACAGGAACTTTTACGCCGACTTCCTTAACAGCGCCGATGATGCCCTCTGCGATCATATCGCAGCGAACAATACCACCGAAGATATTAACCAGTACGGCCTTCACGTTGTCGTCAGACAGGATGATCTTGAACGCTTCGGAGACGCGCTCTTTGGTGGCGCCGCCACCTACGTCCAGGAAGTTGGCAGGCTGTCCGCCGGACAGCTTGATGATGTCCATGGTACCCATGGCCAGACCGGCACCGTTAACCATGCAACCGATGTTACCGTCCAGAGCCACGTAGTTGAGCTCCCACTTGGCCGCTTCGGCTTCCCGGGGATCTTCCTGGGAAGGGTCGTGCATCTCGTGGATTCTTTTCTGGCGGTACAGGGCGTTGCCGTCCACACCAACCTTGGCGTCCAGGCAGTGCAGGTCACCGGCCGGAGTGATCACCAGCGGATTGATCTCTACCAGTGCCAGGTCAGCTTCTTCGAACAGCCTGGCCAGACCCAGAAAGATCTTGGTGAACTGACCAATCTGCTTGCCTTCCAGGCCCAGTTTGAACGCCAGCTCTCGGCCCTGGTACGGCTGAGCGCCGACCAGCGGGTCGATTTCCGCCTTCAGGATTTTTTCCGGAGTCTCTTCGGCAACCTTCTCGATCTCGACGCCACCTTCGGTGGATGCCATGAAGACGATACGACGGGTACCACGGTCAACCACGGCGCCCAGGTACAGTTCCTCAGCGATGTCGGTCAGGGATTCAACCAGGATCTTGCTGACCGGCTGGCCGTTCTCGTCGGTCTGGTAGGTAACCAGGTTCTGGCCCAGCCACTTCTCGGCAAACTCACGGATTTCTTCTTTGCTCTTGACCAGCTTTACACCGCCGGCTTTACCACGGCCACCGGCGTGAACCTGGGCCTTGACTACCCAGGCGTCACCGCCGATTTCATCTGCCGCTGCTACAGCGTCCCTGGGAGTATCACAGGCAATACCCTTGGATACGGGCAGGCCGTACTCAGCAAACAGCTGCTTGCCCTGATATTCATGCAAATTCATAGTAAATGTCCCGAATTAAAGAATTCCTGGTTTACGTTACTTCTTCTTGCGACGGTTCGCGATATGGATCGCGCCGCCGCCAACAGCCAGAGCCGCCTCGTGCACAGACTCGGACAGAGTCGGGTGCGCGAAACAGGTCAGGGCCAGATCTTCCGCGCTGGAACCAAACTCCATCGCGATTACACCCTGGGCCACGATTTCGGAAGCCTGGGGGCCTAACACGTGAAAACCGAGGATGCGATCAGTCCTGGCATCAGCGATGATCTTGACCAGACCACTGGTTGCATTGGCTGCCATGGCACGGCCGTTGGCAGCGAACGGGAAGGTACCGACGTTGTACTCTTCACCCTCCGCCTTGAGCTGCTCTTCAGTCTTGCCAACCCAGGCCACTTCCGGCGCGGTGTAAATGACGTTCGGAATGCAGTCGTAATTGACCTGCGGCTTGTGTCCGGCAATACGTTCGGCAACCATCACGCCTTCTTCAGACGCTTTGTGGGCCAGCATCGGACCACGAACCACGTCACCGACCGCCCATACACCCGGTGCTTCGGTCTTGCAGTTATCATCCACGAAAATGAAACCGCGCTCGTCCATCTGGACACCGGCGTCTTCGGCCAGCAGGTTGTCGGTGTAAGGACGACGGCCAACCGCAACGATAAGCTTGTCGAACCTGGCTTCCTGCTTGCCCTTGGAGTCTTCATAGGTGACATTGATCAGCTTGCGCTTGACTTCAGCGCCGGTCATCCGTGCACCCGTGACGATATTCAGGCCCTGCTTTCTGAACTGCTTCAGGGCATCCTTCGCGATCTGCTGGTCAACCACCGGCAGGAAGGTGTCCTGGGCTTCCAGAACAGTGACTTCGGACCCCAGACGGGCCCATACACTACCCAACTCGAGGCCGATGACACCGGCACCGATCACGCCCAGACGCTTGGGCACTTCGCTGAACTCCAGCGCGCCCTCGGAATCGACGATGTACTCGCCGTCAAACGGAGCCGGCGGAATCTCGATCGGCCTGGAACCGGTGGCCAGGATTACGTTATCGGCTTCGTAGGTCCTGGTCTTGCCGTCCTTGTCGGTCACTTCCACCTTGCGGCCGGCCAGCAGCTTGCCGTGGCCGTGGATGGGGGTTACACCGTTGGACTTGAACAGCCCGGCAATACCGCCAGTCAGCTGCTGAACGATGCCGGACTTGCGCTCCATCATCCTGGCGATGTCCATCGAGACTTCTTTCGCCATGATGCCCTGCATTTCGTAGTCGTGGCTGACTTCCTCGTATTTGTGAGAAATTTCCAGCAGTGCCTTGGAGGGAATACAGCCCACGTTCAGGCAGGTACCGCCAAGCACCTGGCTCTTGCCGTCTTTGGACGTCCAGGACTCGACACAAGCGGTTTTCAGGCCGAGCTGGGCGGCTTTGATAGCGGCCACGTAACCGCCGGGGCCGGCACCGATGACAATGACGTCGTACTTATCAGACATAATTTATCCCGTTCTCTGATTCGTTAAGTGTCAGTTCACACGTCCAGCAGAATACGTGCCGGGTCTTCCAGCATTTCCTTGATGGCCACGAGGAACTGCACGGCTTCCTTACCATCGATCATACGGTGATCGTATGACAGCGCCAGGTACATCATTGGCAGGATTTCGACCTGACCGTTGACCGCCATCGGACGCTCCTGGATCTTGTGCATGCCCAGGATGGCGGTCTGCGGTGGGTTCAGGATCGGTGTGGAAATCAACGAGCCGAAGATACCGCCGTTGGTGATGGTGAAGGTACCGCCGGTCATCTCTTCAATACCCAGCTTGCCCTCTTTGGCCTTGGTGCCGTACTCGACGATCTTCTTCTCGATATCGGCCAGACTCATGGCGTCGGCATCCCGCAGAACCGGAACAACCAGGCCGCGATCCGTGGAGACGGCCACACCGATGTCCTGATAGCCATGATAAACCATATCGTTGCCGTCGATGGACGCGTTAACCGCCGGGAAACGCTTCAGGGCTTCGGTTGCCGCCTTGGTGAAGAAGGACATAAAGCCCAGCTTGATACTGTGGCGCTTCACGAAGCTGTCCTGGTACTGCTTGCGCAGCTCCATGATCGGCTTCATGTTGACTTCGTTGAAAGTGGTCAGCATGGCCGCAGTTTGCTGGGCCTCGACCAGGCGCCTGGCGATACTGGCACGCAGACGGGTCATCGGAACGCGCTTCTCGGGGCGCTCGCCGGCGGCAACGTTCACTTCCGGCATGCCTGCCGGAGCAGCCGGCTTGGCGGCGCCACCGGAGGCCTTGCGGCTGTCGATATGAGCCTGGACGTCTTCTTTGGTGACGCGGCCGTCTTTGCCGGTACCCTTGACGGCGCTGGGATCGACATCATTTTCCTCGGCCAGCTTGCGAGCGGCCGGGCTCAGGATGGCTTCGCCGGAAGCGGCTTCTGATCCGGCTTCTTCCTTCGGTGCTTCTTCTTTTGCCTCCTGCTTGCTTTCGGCAGGCCCGGGCTCGCCCGCGGCGCCTTCCTTGAATTTGCCGATCACCTCACCGCTTTCGACGGTATCGCCTTCATTCTTGACGATTTCCTCAATCACACCATCTGCCGGCGCAACCACTTCGAGGACCACCTTGTCGGTTTCGATATCGACGATCAGCTCGTCGCGGGAACAGGCTTCGCCCGGCTGCTTGTGCCAGGTCGCGACGGTACCCTCTGCGACCGACTCCGGGAAAACGGGGGCTTTAATCTCAGTTGACATTACAAATCCTTAATTCGGTAGCTCGTCAGATTTCAAACGCGTCGTTGACCAGTTTCTTCTGCTCTTCGATGTGGACAGACATATGTCCACAGGCAGGAGCAGCCGAGGCATCACGACCGGCATACTGAAGGTACAGCTTGGGGTTCTGCCGCTGCAGCGCATTACGCATGTGATGCTGACTGCAGTACCACGCACCCTGGTTCATCGGCTCTTCCTGACACCAGACCACATTCTTGAGTTTGGTGTACTGGCTGAGCAGCTCATCCAGGTCATCCCCCGGGAACGGGTATAGCTGCTCGATACGGACAATGGCGACATCGTCACGCTCATCCGCCTTTTTCTTCTCCAGAAGATCAAAGTAGACCTTACCGCTGCACATAATCAGGCGGGTAACCTTCTTCGGATCGGAAGGCTCTTTCTCGGGCAGCACAGTCTGGAAGGTACCTGAGGTCAGGTCGTCCAGGCCCGAGGTCGCTTCCTTGTGGCGCAACAGGCTCTTTGGCGTAATTGCCACAAGCGGCTTGCGCAGCGGGCGCTTCACCTGCCGACGCAGCATGTGGAAGACCTGGGACGGCGTAGTCGGCACGCACACCTGAATGTTGTGTTCCGCACACAGCTGAAGGAAACGCTCCAGGCGGGCGGAACTGTGTTCCGGCCCCTGCCCTTCGTAACCGTGCGGCAGCAGCAGCGTCAGCCCACACAGGCGGCCCCACTTGTGCTCGCCACTGGTCAGGAACTGGTCGATAACCACCTGGGCACCGTTGGCGAAGTCACCAAACTGGGCTTCCCAGACAACCAGTGCGTTCGGGGTGGTGGTGGAGTAACCATACTCGAAAGCCATGACCCCTTCTTCGGACAGCAGCGAGTCGTAGATCTCGAACGTCGGCTGGTCATCGGACAGCTTCTGCAGGGAAATGTGGGTCGAGCCGTCTTTCTGGTTATGCAGTACGGCATGACGGTGCGAGAAGGTGCCCCGGCCAACGTCCTGACCTGTGATGCGGATCGGGTGACCCTCATTCAGCAGCGTGGCGTATGCCATCATCTCGCCGAAGCCCCAGTTCAGGGCCAGAGCGCCCGCAGTCATCTTCTCGCGGTCATTGACGATCTTGGACACCTGACGCTGGACACTGAAACCTTCCGGCAGGGAGGTCAGCTGCTTGCCCAGCTTCTGGATAGTCTTCAGATTGACGCTGGTCTTGCACTTGGCTGTCCATTCGTGCCCCAGGTACGGCGTCCAGTCAACGTACAGCTCGGTGTTGGGCTCCTTGACCAGAGACTTCACAACGTGCTCGCCATTATCCAGAGCGTCGCGGTATTCGGTCTCCATCTGCCTGGCTTCGTCTACGAAGATAATGCCCGCATCGACCAACTGGTCTGCATACAGGGCGCGGGTAGTCTTGAGCTTGCGAATCTTTTCATACATGAGCGGCTGGGTCGCGGCCGGCTCATCAGCCTCATTATGGCCACGACGACGGTAGCACACCAGGTCGATGACCACATCGCCCTTGAATTCGTTACGGTAGTCCATGGCCATCTGAGTGGTGAATATGACTGCTTCAGGGTCGTCAGCGTTCACATGCAGAATCGGCGCCTGGACCATCTTGGCGACATCGGTACAGTACTCGGTGGAGCGGGCGTCTTCCTGTTTGCTGGTGGTGAAACCGACCTGATTATTGATGACGATATGGATGGTGCCGCCAACGCCAAAACCCCGGGTCTGGGACATCTGGAAGGTTTCCATAACCACGCCCTGGCCGGCAAAGGCAGCATCACCGTGCATGACGATGGGCACGACCTGACTGCCATCGGTGTCGCCGCGCCGGGTCTGGCGTGCACGCACCGAACCTTCAACAACAGGAGATACAATTTCAAGGTGAGATGGATTGAACGCCAGTGCCAGGTGTACTTCGCCACCCGGGGTCATGACGTTGGAAGAAAAGCCCTGGTGATACTTGACGTCCCCGGAGCCGGAGTCTGCCAGTTTCTTGCCCTCGAACTCGTCGAACAACTCTCTCGGGTTTTTACCAAGTGTATTCACCAGAACGTTCAAACGACCACGATGGGCCATACCGAGAACGATTTCTTTTGCACCGTAGGAGCCTGCGCGCTGGATCAGTTCATCCAGACAGGGAATCAGGCTCTCACCGCCTTCCAGGCCGAAACGCTTAACGCCGGGGTAGCGGGAACCCAGGTACTTCTCGAGGCCTTCAGCCGCAGTCAGGCGCTCGAGAATGTGCTTGCGTGTGGTTGCTTCGTATTCCGGCTGTGACCGGACCGGCTCCATACGCTGCTGGAACCAGCGCTTCACACGGGTATCGACGACATGCATATATTCCGCGCCGATACTCTGACAATAGGTCTGACGCAACCCGTCAACGATGTCCGAGAGTTTCATGGTCTCGGAACCGAAATTCAGGGAACCGGTCTGGAATTCGAGATCGAGGTCGGATTCGCCAAGTTCATGGAACCGCGGATCCAGGTCTTCTACCCGGGGGCGCTGCCAAACGCCGAGGGGATCGAGCTTCGCTTCCTGATGGCCGCGGAAACGAAAAGCGTTGATCATCTGGAGCACACGGATCTGCTTCTTGTCCGCCTCAGATGTGGCACTGGCGGGAACGCCGCTGGCGGCCAGGAAACGCTGGTTTCGGGAAATATGCTCGAACTGTTCGCGGATGGAAGAGTGGACGACGTCGGGGCCATGGTGGCCGTCAACGCTGGGAAGCTTGTCAAAGAAGCTTCGCCACTCTTCGGGAATGGCGTTGGGGTCTGTCAGGTAGGTTTCGAAAAGCTGTTCAACATAGGCAAGATTTCCACCCTGCAGGTGGGAAGTCTGCCACAACTGCTCCATTGTGCTTTCGTGCATCTTGAATAGCTCACCTTGGGCTGGTGCGGGGAGCCGGTATGGTCGGTCAGGGGTAAAACTCAGTCAATACGGGTATCTACGGCATGACTTTGACCACCACACGCGACACGGATGTTTTCCATTCCCCAGTGGTTTTTATACTCGGCAAAGCCGCGAAAACCTTTTAAGTTATCGTCACGGCATGCGTAGTTTGCACCCGACTAACACTTTTGACCATAAGCCTTTGGTTGAAGGCCCCGCGCATAGCGAGGCCTTCGGGGTGCCAACCTGACCAGAACAGTATAGCGTCTGTGTCGGAACCTGCTGATCAGGTCGCCCGTTGCAGCAGGAGGTTCCGGATGTGGCCGATAGCCCTTGTGGGGTTCAGGCCTTTCGGGCAGACACTGACACAGTTCATGATGCCCCGGCAGCGGAACACGCTGAACGGATCATCCAGGTTCGCCAGCCGGTCCGCCTGGGCGGTATCGCGGCTGTCCGCCAGGAACCGATAGGCCTGCAACAGGCCAGCCGGTCCGATGAACTTGTCCGGGTTCCACCAGAAGGACGGGCAGGAAGTGGAGCAGCAGGCACAGAGAATACACTCGTACAGGCCGTCCAGCTTCTCCCGCTCTTCCGGAGACTGCAGACGCTCGATCGCCGGCGCCGGCTTGTCATTGATGAGGTACGGCATGACCTTTTCATACTGCTTGTAGAACAGGCTCATGTCGACCACCAGGTCACGGATGACCGGCAAGCCCGGCAGCGGGCGCAGCACCAGCTTGTCGTTCTTCACCACCTGGGAAACCGGGGTGATACAGGCCAGGCCGTTCTTGCCGTTCATGTTCATGCCGTCGGAACCGCACACACCCTCACGACAGGAGCGACGGTAGGACATGGTCGGGTCTTTTTCCTTCACCAGATTCAGCACGTCAAGAACCATCAGGTCCTTACCTGCGGGAATCTCCACCTCAACGTCCTGCATGTAGGGGGCGTTGTCAGTCTCGGGATTGTAACGGTACAAGCTTACCAACATTCTCTACATCCTCCCCTTAGTAAGTCCGGATCTTCGGCTCGAACATCGGCACGGTCTTCGGCGCAAAGTTCACATCACGTTTGCCAACCCGCTTGTCCAGAGGGAAGTACAGGGAGTGCTTGAGCCAGTTCTCATCATCACGCTCAGTAAAGTCGTTACGGGCATGAGCACCACGACTTTCCTTACGCTCAATGGCCGACTTGGCTGTTGCGTAAGCCACCTCGAACAGGTTATCCAACTCCAGCGCCTCGATGCGTGCGGTGTTGAAGGCATCGCTGGTATCGCCCAGCCTGGTCTTCTTCACCCGCTCGCCGATTTCCTCGAGCAGCCTGAGCCCCTTATCCATGCTCTCGCCATCACGGAATACACCGAAATACAGCTGCATGCAGTTCTGCAGATCCTTGCGGACCTGAGCAACATCTTCACCTTCAGAAGCGCTATTCAAACGGTCCAGACGCGCCATGGCACGCTTGATGTCTTCTTCGCTGGCGGCGTCCACCTCGAAACCACCACGCAGTTGCTCCTCTATGTGCAGACCAGCCGCACGACCGAACACAACCAGGTCCAGCAGAGAGTTACCGCCCAGACGGTTGGCACCGTGTACGGATACACAGGCAGCCTCACCACAGGCAAACAGACCGGGGATCGGCTTATCGTTACCGTTTTCATCCTGGGTCAGAGCCTGGCCACCAACGTTGGTCGGAATACCGCCCATCATGTAGTGACAGGTCGGAACAACCGGGATCGGCTCTTTCACCGGATCCACGTGCGCAAAGGTGCGGGACAGCTCACAGATGCCCGGCAGACGCAGGTTCAGGGTCTCTTCACCCAGGTGATCCAGCTTCAGCAGTACGTGGTCCTTATCGGGACCGCAACCGCGACCTTCCAGAATCTCGAGCACCATTGAGCGGGCAACAACGTCACGACCGGCCAGATCTTTCGCATTCGGGGCATAGCGCTCCATGAAGCGCTCACCTTCGGAGTTGATCAGGTAGCCACCCTCGCCCCGGCAGCCTTCGGTAACCAGTGTACCGGCACCGTAGATGCCGGTCGGGTGAAACTGCCACATCTCAATGTCCTGAACCGGGAAGCCGGCACGCAGGGCCATACCAATACCGTCACCGGTGTTGATCATGGCGTTGGTGGTGGAAGCGTAGATACGGCCGGCACCACCGGTAGCCAGAACCGTGGCCCTGGATTTGATGTAGCAGACTTCGCCGGTCTCGATTTCGATGGCGACGACACCGACCACCTCGTTCTTGCTGTTCTTGACCAGATCGACCGCATACCATTCGTTCAGAAACGAGGTTCCGCCTTTCAGGTTCGCCTGATACAGCGTGTGCAGCAGAGCGTGGCCGGTACGGTCAGCCGCGGCACAGGTACGGGCCGCCTGGGTGGGATTATCCGGGCCCTTGGACTGACCACCAAACGGACGCTGGTAGATACGTCCCTGCTCGGTACGGGAGAACGGCAGGCCCATGTGCTCCAACTCAAACACCGCCTGGGGGCCGGTGGAGCACATGTATTCAATGGCATCCTGGTCACCGATATAGTCGGATCCCTTGACGGTGTCATACATGTGCCAGCGCCAGTCATCGTTGGGATCGGAACTTGCGATCGCACAGGTGATGCCGCCCTGGGCAGACACGGTGTGAGACCGGGTCGGAAATACTTTCGTGATACACGCGGTATTGACACCGGATTCAGTCAACTGCAGGGCGGCTCGCATACCGGCACCGCCACCACCGA